>NZ_QTKI01000498.1:0-3135 GCF_010820945.1 Rhodopseudomonas sp. BR0C11 | reverse complement strand
GGCGGTCGCTTCCAGCCGCGACAGCGCGGCAAGGCCGTCCATGGTGGCGACCGCGAAGTAATCACACAGCCGCCGCTCGGCGGTTGCGGAATCAAACACGTCGCGCGTCAATGGCGTGACGGCGGCGAGTTCGCGCAACGTCGGTGCCAGCTCGGTGTCGCTGTACAGCGCGTCCGGCACAATCGCTTCGTTCGGATTGATCCTCGCCAGCGTCGCGGCGAGCTCGGCGGTCGAACATTCGGTGACGTTGAATTCGCCGGTTGAAATGTCGATCCAGGCGAGGCCGATGCGATCGGCGCCGGCCGAGCCGCGGGCGCGCGCGATCGCCAGCAGGTAGTTGTTGGCGCGGGCATCGAGCAGTGTGTCTTCGGTCAACGTGCCCGGCGTGATCAGCCGCACCACGTCGCGCCGCACCACGCTCTTGCGGGCGCGTGCCGCTGCCGGATCTTCGGTCTGCTCGCACACCGCGACGCGGTGACCGAGCGCGATCAGCCGGTGCAGATAATCGTCAGCGCGCTCCACCGGCACGCCGCACATCGGGATATCTTGCCCGAGATGCTTGCCGCGCTTGGTCAGCGTGATGCCGAGTGCGCGTGCGGCAATCTCGGCGTCGTCGAAGAACAGTTCGTAGAAATCGCCCATCCGGTAGAACAGCAACAGACCCGGATTTGCGGCCTTGATCTCGTGGTACTGCTCCATCATCGGCGACATTTTGGCGGGCGCTTCCGGAGGCGGAGCGGCGTCGGGCGGCAGAGCGATGTCGGGGCGGATGGTCATGGCCCGATGCATAGCAAAAATCGCACCTTCGTTCCTACCTCGGGCGGCGAGCCATGCACGGGTTTCAACCGGGTGCGCGCCAGCCTGCGGCGGATTGACCTGTTCGGCGGCGCTTCCTACAACCCGGCTTCAAGTCCGGCGCCCCAGCCCGGATCGGCAAAATAGGGAGAGTTTCGATGGCCGACGTGTTTGTCTGCGACGCGGTGCGCACCCCGATCGGCCGTTACGGCGGTTCTCTCGCCAAGGTCCGGACCGACGATCTCGCGGCGGTGCCGATCAAGGCCCTGATGGCCAAGCATCCCGACATGGACTGGAGCGCGGTGGACGAGGTGTTCTTCGGCTGCGCCAATCAGGCTGGCGAAGACAACCGCAACGTCGCCCGCATGGCCGCGCTGCTGGCGGGCCTGCCGGATTCGGTGCCCGGCCAGACCCTCAACCGGCTGTGTGCCTCCGGCCTCGACGCGGTCGGCGCTGCGGGGCGCGCGATCCGCGGTGGCGAGATCGATCTGGCCATCGCCGGTGGTGTCGAGTCGATGACCCGTGCTCCGTTCGTGCAGGGCAAGGCGACCGAAGCATTCGCCCGCACCGCCGACATCTTCGACACCACGATCGGCTGGCGCTTCATCAATCCGCTGATGAAGCAGCAATACGGCGTCGACTCGATGCCGGAGACCGGCGAGAACGTCGCCGAAGAATTCCAGATCTCGCGCGCTGACCAGGACGCGTTCGCGATCCGCTCCCAGCAGCGCGCCGGTGCGGCGATCGCGGCCGGTTACTTCGCCGAGGAGATCGCGCCGGTGACCTATGCGGGCGGCAAGGCCGGCCCGATCACGGTCGACAAGGATGAGCATCCGCGTCCCGAAACCACGCTGGAAGGCCTCGCCAAGCTGAAGCCGATCGTGCGCAATCCGGGCACCGTGACGGCCGGCAACGCCTCGGGCGTCAATGACGGCGCCGCGGCGCTGCTGATTGCCTCGGAGGCCGCGGTGAAGAAATACGGCCTGACGCCGCGTGCCAAAATACTCGGCCTCGCCTCGGCCGCGGTGCCGCCGCGGATCATGGGCATTGGTCCGGTGCCGGCGACCAGGAAGCTGATGGAGCGGCTCGGGCTCAAGATCAGCGACTTCGACCTGATCGAGCTGAACGAGGCGTTCGCCAGCCAGGGCATCGCCTGTCTGCGCCAGCTCGGCGTCCAGGACGATGCCGACTTCGTCAATCCGCACGGCGGTGCGATCGCGCTCGGCCACCCGCTCGGCATGAGCGGCGCCCGCCTGGCGCTGACCGCGGTGCACGGCCTCGAAAGGCGCGGCGGCAAGCTCGCCCTCGCCACGATGTGCGTCGGCGTCGGCCAGGGCGTCGCGATGGCGATCGAGAAGGTGAACTAACGAAGATGCTACGTCATTGCCGGGCTTGACCCGGCAATCCATCCTCTTCGCAAAGGCTCGATGGATGCGCGGGTCAAGCCCGCGCATGACGCTGGGGTGTGGAGCGGCCCCGTGATCTCCCTCGCTCCGCTCTTGCGGGCAGAGGGGAAGAGCTACTCCATCACCGCAGCATGATCAGCAGCGGCTTCGCTTTGCTTACGCAGCGCGGCCTTGGTCGAGCCGATGATGATCGCCATCGGTACGGCGGCGGCAGTGAGGAACATCACCATCGCGTAGTCGTGCGAAAACGCGATGATCTGCGCCTGCATGGTGACGATCGCGTCCATCATCGCCTTGCCGGTGGTGGTCGACAGATCGATCATGCCGGTGACGTTGGGCATCTGCAGCGCGTCGTTGAACGGGTTAATGTGCTCGGTGAGGATCGCGTGCGCCGTGGTGGTGCCCGACGACAGCTTGGCGATTACTACCGAGATGCCGACCGAGCTCGCGACGTTGCGCACCAGCGTCAGCATCGCGGTGCCGTCGGTGCGGAGCTGCCCGGGCAGCGTCATGAATGCCACCGTCGACAGCGGCACGAACACGAGACCGAAGCCGAAGCCCTGGATGATGCTGGTGACGACCACGCTCGACACGCTGGTCTGATCGGTCCAGCCGGTCATCACGTAGAGCGACGCGCAGGTCAGCGACAGGCCGGTCGCGATCAGGGTGCGGGCCTCGATGTAGCGCATGATCCGCCCGACGATCATCATCGCCACGAAGGTGCCGCAGCCGCGCGAGGCGAGCAGCAGGCCGGCGGTCATGATCGGATAGCCTTCGACGTTCTGCAGGAACGGCGACGATAGCGCCATGGTGGAGAACAGCACCAGTCCCATCACGGTCATGAACACCACGCCGCCGACGAAGTTGCGGTCCTTGAAGATCGCGAACTGGATGAAGGGCCGCTCGGTGGTGAAGGAGTGGGCGAAGAAGTAGT
>NZ_QTKI01000497.1:0-3144 GCF_010820945.1 Rhodopseudomonas sp. BR0C11 | reverse complement strand
CAGATGATCTGGTACAAGGTCGGCTCCGCCGATGAGACGCCCGGCAAATCGGGATTGGCGCATTTCCTCGAACATCTGATGTTCAAGGGCACCGAGAAGCATCCGGCCGGCGAGTTCTCGCAGACCGTGCTGAAGATCGGCGGCAACGAGAATGCGTTCACTTCCTACGACTTCACCGGCTATTTCCAGCGCGTGCCGAAGTCCCACCTCGAACAGATGATGGCGTTCGAGGCCGACCGCATGACCGGCCTGGTGCTGAAGGACGAGAACGTGCTGCCGGAGCGCGACGTCGTGCTCGAAGAGTACAACATGCGGGTCGCCAACGATCCGGATGCGCGGCTCACCGAGCAGATCATGGCGGCGCTGTATCTCAACCATCCCTACGGCCGCCCGGTGATCGGCTGGCATCAGGAGATCGCCAAGCTCGATCGCGAGGATGCCCTGGCGTTCTATCGCCGGTTCTACGCGCCCAACAACGCCACGCTGGTGATCGCCGGCGACATCGAGGCCGATGAGGTTCGCCCGCTGGCCGAGCGGATCTATGGGGCGATCCCGGCGCAGCCGGCGATCCCGCCGCAGCGCATCCGTCCGCAGGAGCCGACACCGGCGGGGCCGCGCACGGTGACGCTCGCTGATCCGCGCGTCGAGCAGCCGGCGGTGCGGCGCTATTATTTGGTGCCATCGGCCCACACCGGCGCCAAGGGCGACAGCGCCGCGCTGGAAGTGCTGGCGCAACTGCTCGGCCACGGCAGCAATTCGTATCTGTACCGCGCACTGGTGATCGACAATCCGCTGGCGATCACGGTGGGGGCTAACTACCAGGGCAATGCGCTCGACGACAGCTACTTCATCGTCGCCGGCACGCCGAAGCCAGGTGTCGATTTTGCGGCGATCGAGAAGAAGATCGACGAGGTGATCGCCGATGTCGTCGCCAATCCGGTTCGCTCCGAGGACCTGGAGCGCGTCAAGACCCAGCTGATCGCCGCCGCGGTCTATGCGCAGGACAATCAGGCGACGCTGGCGCGCTGGTACGGTCAGGCGCTGACCACCGGCCTCAGCGTCCAGGACGTCCAGAGCTGGCCCGACCGCATCCGTGCCGTCACCTCCGACGACGTTCGCGCCGCCGCCAAGCAGTGGCTCGACCGCAATCGCTCGGCGACCGGCTATCTGGTCACCGGACCCGCCGCCAAGCAGGAGGAGAAGCGCTCGTGAGCATCGATCTGTTGTCCGCGCGGCGCCTGACCGCTGCTCTCGTCGTGACCCGCGCCGGCTTTGCCAAGCAATTCGCGCTCGCCGCCTGCGTCGGGCTTGTCGTCGCTTTGTCCGCGGTGCCGTCTCATGCGGCCGCCAAGATCCAGCGGCTGGTGACTCCCGGCGGTCTGGTCGCGTGGTTCGTGCAGGACGCCACCGTGCCGCTGATCTCGATGGAGTACTCGTTCGATGGCGGCGCCAGCCAGGATCCGGCCGACAAGCCGGGCGTCGGCCACATGGTCGCCAACCTGCTCGACGAAGGCTCTGGCGACATGGACTCGGCGACGTTCCATGAGCGGCTGGATCGCCGCGCCATCCAACTGTCCTACTCGGTGACCCGCGATTATTTCCGCGGCTCGCTGCGGATGCTGAAGGACGACCGCAACGAAGCGTTCGGTCTGTTGCACACCTCGATGACCCAGGCGCGGTTCGAGCCGAAGGACGTCGAGCGGATTCGCGCGCAGCTGTTGTCGACGCTGCGCCGCCAGGCGCTCGATCCGAACAACCTCGCCAGCCGCAAGTTTCTCGAAGTGGCGTTCGGCGATCACCCCTATGGCCGGCCTTCGACCGGCACGCCGGAAAGCCTGCCCAAGGTCACGATCGAGGACATGAAGGGCTATGTCGGCCGAGTGCTGGCGAAGGACACGCTGAAGATCGCGGTGGTCGGCGACGTCGATGCCGCCACGCTGGCCAAGCTGATCGACGACACGTTCGGCAGCCTGCCGGCCAAGGCGCAGCTGACGCCGGTGCCGGACGTCGTCGCCGCCAAGCCGCCGCAGCGGACCAACGTCACGCTCGACGTGCCGCAGACGGTGGTGATGTTCGGCGGGCCTGGCATCAAGCGCGACGATCCGGATTTCATGGCCGCCTATGTGGTCAATCACATCCTCGGCGGCGGTTCGCTGTCGTCGCGGCTGTACCGCGAAGTGCGCGAGAAGCGCGGGCTCGCCTATTCGATCTACGAGCAATTGCTGTGGATGCAGCATTCGGCGCTGTTCATCGGTTCGACCGGCACCCGCGCCGACCGCGCCACCGAGACGATCGATGCCATCACCACCGAGGTGAAGCGGATCGGCGAGCAGGGGCCGAGCGAGCAGGAACTTGCCGAGGCGAAATCCTACATCAACGGCTCGCAGATGCTGTCGCTCGACACCTCGGCCAAGCTGGCGCAGGCGCTGCTGCAGTATCAGAACGACGGCCTGCCGATCGATTACATCGACAAGCGCAGCGAGGTGGTCAACGCGGTGACGCTGGCAGATGCCAAGCGCGTCGCGCAGCGGCTGTGGTCGAACGGTCTGCTCACCGTCGTGGTCGGCCGCCAGCCCCAGGCCGCAGCCCAACCGGCCGTCAAACCCGCCGGCGCTCCGCCCGCGCCGCGGGCGAATTAGCACCACGCTCAGACTCGCATTCGCCGCGACCTCTCCCCGAGCACGACTGAACCTCTCCCCGCCGGCGGGGAGAGGGGGCGCAAGCGGCTCGACCGTGCTAAACAGCAGGCCGCCGTGCGGTCCGCGCGGCATCAACTGCTTTGGTGCCCCATGCTGCGGATCAGCCGCACCCTCGTGATCGAGGACGACGACATCGAGATCAGCTTCATCCGCGCCTCTGGGCCGGGCGGGCAGAACGTCAACAAGCTGTCGACCGCGGCGCAGCTCCGGTTCGACACCGCCAGGATCGCCTTGCCGGAAGATGCCGCTGCGCGGCTGGTCGGGCTCGCAGGCCAGCGCATGACCAAGGACGGCGTCATCGTCATCCGCGCCGACCGGTTCCGCACCCAGGAGCGCAACCGCGCCGATGCGCTGGAGCGGCTCGAAGAATTGTTGAAGGCTTCCCTGGTCCGCCCGATCCCACGCCGCGCCACCCGGCCGACGCCCGGCTCGAAGAACCGCCCCC
>NZ_QTKI01000496.1:0-3148 GCF_010820945.1 Rhodopseudomonas sp. BR0C11 | reverse complement strand
GAGCCATCTCGGCGCCAGCTTCCTCACCGTCCATGCCTATCCGCAGACCATGAAGGCCGCGGTCGAGGCCCGCGGCTCCTCCAAGGTGAAGATCCTCGCCGTCACCGTGCTGACCTCGTACGACGACCGCGATCTGGTGGACGCCGGCTATCGGTTCGGCGTACGCGATCTGGTCGAAGCCCGCGCCCGCCAGGCGCAGGCGGTCGGCGTCGACGGTCTGGTCTGTTCACCGGAAGAAGCCGCGCATCTGCGCGGCATCGTCGGTGCCGAGATGGATCTGGTGACGCCGGGCATTCGCCCCGCAGGTGCCGCGGCCGGCGATCAGAAGCGGATCATGACGCCTGCCAAGGCGATCGCTGCCGGCGCCAGCTATCTGGTGGTCGGCCGGCCGGTGCTGGACGCGCCCGATCCCAAGGCCGCGGCGGATGCGATCGTCGCCGAGATCACCGCCGCACGCGGATCATAACAAACAACAAGGGAGAGCTTTGAGATGCCCAAGGGCTACTGGGTGGCGCGGATGGACGTGCACGACCTCGACGGCTACAAGCGCGACTATGTCGCCCATAACGGCGCGGTGTTCGCCAAATACGGCGCCAAGTTTCTGGTGCGCGGCGGCACGTTCGAGGCCAATGAAGGGCCGGCGCGATCGCGCAATGTGGTGATCGAATTCAAGGACTACGAGACCGCGCTCGCCTGCTACCACTCGCCGGAGTATCAGGTGCTGATCAAGGCGCGCTCGCCGTTCTCGCAGGGCGAACTGGTGATCATCGAGGGTTATGACGGGCCGCAGCCGTCCTAACGTCGAGACGAAACGCCGCCGCCCCAGCGCTCGGTAAGTTGCCGGACGCGGGGCCGGCGGTTATACCGCGGCATTGAACAAGGATGCTCAGCCGATGTCCGATATGCGCCTGATCGTTGCCGGAGCCGGTGGCCGCATGGGCCGGGCGCTGACCCGCGCCATTAGCGAGACCGAGGGCGTGGTGCTGACGGGCGCCCTGGAGTCGCCGAATTCCGAGCTGCTCGGCAAGGATGCCGGCACCCTCGCCGGCCTGTCCGCCAACGGTGTGCTGCTGTCGGCCGACCTGTGGTCGCTGTCGGCGAATGCCGACGGCATCGTCGATTTCACCGTGCCGCAGGCCACCATCGCCAATGTGGCGATCGCGGCGCAGCGCGGTATCGCCCACATCATCGGCACCACCGGACTGTCGGCCTCTGATAACGCGGTGATCCAGAGCGTCACCAATCGCGCCGTGGTGGTGAAGTCCGGCAATATGAGCCTCGGCGTCAATCTGCTGGCCGCGATCGCCAAGCGCGTGGCGCAGTCGCTCGACGACAGCTTCGACATCGAGATCGTCGAGATGCATCACCGCGCCAAGGTCGATGCGCCGTCCGGCACGGCGCTGCTGCTCGGCGAAGCGGTGGCGGCCGGCCGCAAGATCGATCTCGCGACCCATTCGGCTCGCGGCCGCGACGGCCTCACCGGCGCCCGCAAGCCCGGCGATATCGGCTTTGCGTCGCTGCGCGGCGGCACCGTCACCGGCGATCACACCGTGATCTTCGCCGGCGCCTCGGAGCGGATCGAACTCACCCACAAGGCCGAAGATCGCATGATCTTCGCCCACGGCGCGCTGACGGCGGCGCGCTGGGCCAAGGACAAGAAGCCCGGCCTGTATTCGATGGCCGACGTGCTCGGCCTCGGCGACATCTGAAGTCCGCGTCGATTCGTTGAGCGTTTACTGAGGCGGGCCGTTCGGCCCGCCCCTCGCAGCGCTTCAGCTGCTCGATCAATCCTAGCCGATCAGCGACTTACCGGTCATCTCGGCCGGCTGCGGCAATTCCATCAGCTTCAGCAGGGTCGGGGCGAGGTCGGAGAGCTGGCCGTCGCTCAGGGGGCCGTTGTCGCCGACCAGCAGCACCGGGACCGGATTGGTGGTGTGCGCGGTGTGCGGGCCGCCGGTTTCCGGATCGCGCATCATCTCGCAATTGCCGTGGTCGGCCGTCACCAGCAGAGCGCCGCCGGCCTTGCGGATCGCCGCGACGATACGGCCGAGCTGGGTGTCGACGGTCTCGACCGCCTTGATCGCCGCCGGCAGGCTGCCGGTGTGGCCGACCATGTCCGGATTGGCGAAGTTGAGGACGATCAGGTCGTACTTGCCGGACTCGATCGCGGCGACGGCCTTGTCGCCGAGCTCCGGCGCCGACATTTCCGGCTGCAGATCGTAGGTTGCTACCTTCGGCGACGGCACCATGATCCGGTCTTCGCCCGGATAAGGCACTTCCTCGCCGCCATTCAGGAAGTAAGTGACGTGCGGATATTTCTCGGTCTCCGCCATCCGGAGCTGATGCAGGCCGGCGTCGGCGACCACTTGGCCGAGGCCGTTCACCAGGCTTTGCGGCGGGAAGATCGTGCCCATCAGCGCATCGAGCGCGGTCGAGTACTGCGTCAGGCCGACGGCGGCTGCGATCTTCTTCGCCTGCTTGCGCGGAAAGCCTGCGAACGCGCGATCGAGCAAGGCGGCAAGGATCTCACGCACCCGGTCGGCGCGGAAGTTGAAGCACAGCACGCCGTCGCCATCGCGCATGCCCTGATAATCGCCGACGACGGCCGGCACGATGAACTCGTCGTTCACCCCGGCCGCATAGCCGTCCGCGATCACCGCGTCGGCATTCGCAAACCGCGGCCCGTCGGCATCGGCGATCACCCCATAGGCCTTGGACACGCGCTCCCAGCGGTTGTCGCGGTCCATCGCGTAATAGCGGCCGCTGACCGTGGCGATCGGCACATTCGGCGGCAGGTCGGCGCGCAGCCGCACGATGTCGTCGACCGCGGATTTCGGCGGCGTATCGCGGCCGTCGGTGAAGGCATGGAGCACCGTCGGCACGCCGGCCTTGGTCAGGATCCGGGCCAGGGCGCAAGCGTGGTCCTGGTGCGAATGCACGCCGCCGGGCGAAACCAGGCCCATCAGGTGGCAGGTGCCGCCGCTGGCGCGCAATTTTTCGATGAACGTCACCAGACCTGGCGCCCGCTCGATCTCGCCGCTGGCGATGGCGTCGCTGATCCGCGGCAGATCCTGCATCACCACGCGGCCGGCACCGATGTTGAGATGACCGACCTCGGAATTGCCCCTTGCTCTTATACCCCTCCGAC
>NZ_QTKI01000495.1:0-3162 GCF_010820945.1 Rhodopseudomonas sp. BR0C11 | reverse complement strand
GCCCCCCCCCCCGCAAGGGGGAGGGGAGCAGAGGCGTCCTCGTTATCGTGTATCCTGCTCGCATGCGAGCGACCCTGCCCCTCCAGGGGCGGGTGATTAGTCCGTGCTTTAAGTCTCCGCCCGTCCCGCTTCGGTGTGCACCCAGGCTTCGCCGCAGGCTTTCGCCAGTTCGCGGACGCGGAGGATGTAGCTTTGGCGTTCGGTGACGGAGATCACGCCGCGCGCGTCGAGCAGGTTGAAGACGTGGCTGGCCTTGATGCACTGGTCGTAGGCCGGCAGCGCCATGGCGTGGGCTTCGCGCTTGCCGCCATCGGCGGACATCACCCAGCCGGCGTCGAGATATTTCTTGCAGGCGGCCTCGGCCATCTTGAACTGCTCGAACAGCATCTCGGTGTCGGCGACCTCGAAATTGTGCTTCGAGTATTCCTTCTCGGCCTGCAGGAACACGTCGCCGTAGGTGACCTTGTCGTCGCCGTCGCGGCCGTTGAAGTTGAGATCGTAGACGCGGTCGATGCCCTGGACGTACATCGCCAGCCGCTCGAGACCGTAAGTGAGTTCGCCGGCAACCGGCGCGCATTCGACGCCGGCAACCTGCTGGAAGTAGGTGAACTGGCTGACTTCCATGCCGTCGCACCAGCACTCCCAGCCGAGGCCCCAGGCGCCCAGCGTCGGGCTTTCCCAGTCGTCTTCGACGAAGCGCACGTCGTGCAGCGCGGTGTCGACCCCGATCGCGGCCAGCGACTTCAGGTACAGGTCCTGGATGTCGGGCGGGGACGGCTTCAGGATCACCTGGAACTGATAGTAGTGCTGCAGCCGGTTCGGGTTCTCGCCGTAGCGGCCGTCCTTGGGCCGGCGCGACGGCTGCACGTAAGCGGCGTTCCAGCGCTTCGGGCCGAGCGCCCGCAGCGTGGTGGCCGGATGGAAGGTGCCGGCGCCGACTTCCATGTCGTAGGGCTGCAGGATGACGCAGCCATAATCGGCCCAGAAGCGCTGCAGCGTCAGGATCAGGCCCTGGAACGAACGTTCCGGGCGCATGTGCGGAGGCGTCGGGTCCATGATCGGCTTTGGATTCACGAGGGTTTTTGGAAAAGTGGCCGGACCGTATCGACCACGACCCGGCAAATCAAGGCGATGAACGGGCCAAATCGCCGGTTAACGCCTCCTTAACCACCCGCTACGGCGATCGCTAAAAGCTGAAATTCGTTAGCAACTGATGGGTAACCATCGGCCTCCAGGGACGTGGCGCTCGGCCGGGAAGCCGGCGCCGAAACGACGGAGAGCCGAAATGACAGCCTTTCATGCCATGAGTGCTGCGCTGGTCGTGCTGGTGGTCGCGCCGCTGCTCAGCGGATCGCTCGGCCGCTCATAAAAGTTTGCAACCTCCAAGGTTGCGCGCCGGCCCGATGGGTGATGCCCCGCCCTTCGGGCCGGCGCACCGATTCCCACATCACCGATTGAAGAGATCAGTCCGATCTGAAGTTCAGCCCGGCCGATAAGCGCCGGTCACCGGGTCGGGCCGCAGCGTCGGCAGCTTGGCGCGGTCCGCCTCGGCAAACACCGTTGCGCGGGCGACCTCGAGCTCCTGATTGACGCGTCCGGCCGTGCGGAAGGCCCACCGCACCATGGCGATGCCCACCAGGCTTCCAGCCAATACGAGCAGCGGCGGCATCGTCCAACCTCTCCTTGAGTCGCGTCACGCCCCTGTTTGCATCTTCGCTCAGTGGGCGATCACTCGCAACTCACGCTGACGGGACCAAATGGCGCGGAGGCCGCGCGGCCGCGTATCTTCTAAAAGCCGTATTTGGCCCAGATCGCCCGTGTTTCCAGCGCCGTAATCATTGATTCGGGCAGTGCCGCCACGCCGTCGAGCGCAGTTCCGGCACCGCCGGATTTACGCGACAGATTGGCAAGCAGACCGGTCGGCGGCGAGATCAGCGGGGTGCGGACCTTGTCGCCGAACTTGCCGCGTAGCACCGCGCGCAGATCACCGATCGAATCAGCAAGGCCGAGCGACACCGAGGTGGCGCCGGCCCAGTACTCGCCGGTGAACAGCTTGGACTCCTCGCCCTTCAGCCGGGTGCCGCGGCTCTCTTTCACCAATGCGATGAACAGCGCGTGGATTTCCTGCTGCAGCACCTTCAGCCGCGCGACCTCCTGAGGGTCTTCCGGCAGGAACGGATCGAGCTGCGCCTTGCGCTCGCCGGCGGTGTAGAGCCGGCGCTCGACGCCGATCTTCTTGATCAGGTCCTGAAAGCCGAAGCCGCCGCCGACCACGCCGATCGAGCCGAGGATCGACGACGGATCGCAATAGATCTCGTCGGCCGCGCACGCGATCATGTAGCCGCCCGAGGCCGCGACATCCTCGACGAACGCGTAGACCGGCAGCTTCTTCTCGGCGGCAAGCGCACGGATGCGCAGATAGATCAGCCGCGATTGCACCGGCGAGCCGCCCGGCGAATTGATCGCCAGCGCCACCGCCTTGGCGTTGCGGGTGGAGAATGCACGATCGAGCAGCTTGGCGACTCCGGCCAGCGTCAGGCCCGGCCGCAACGGCGTCACCGCGCCGATCGTGCCTGACAGCCGCACCACCGGCACCACCGGAATGTCGCGCCGGAAGCGCGCCGGAATCCAGTTACCGAGACCGGCGAGCCAACCCTGCTCGCTGCGACCGCTGATCGCAGCATCGCTCATCGCTTCACCCTATTGTCGACCATCTTGGATGCCACCATTTGGTAGGTATGGAACGTGTTTTGCAACGCAGGCTTCATATAGGGACGAGGCTGCAACGACGCAGCGGAGGGACCGATGAAAATTTACCTGCTGATGTTGTTGATCGCGGCAATTCTCGCAGCCGTGCACGTCACCAGCGCACCGGCCAAGCACAACGAACCGCAACCGCAGTAATCAGCGCTGCGCAGTTTTTGCCCAGCCGCTGATTAGGATTGCGCCAGCGGCAGAATTTGCTCCCCGGCGAGCACCGCGCGCGCGATCGGATTCGGGTGACCCGACGGGTCGTTGAGCAGCAAACCTGGAAAAAGCACCAGCGGCGCCCGCCCGCCCTTCGTCGCACGCACCAGAATACGGATTGCCGGCTTATCGGCATTCCCATGCACCGGCTGCACCATCACGCTGCCGAATCCGCGGCCCAGCGCACTCAGAACA
>NZ_QTKI01000494.1:0-3169 GCF_010820945.1 Rhodopseudomonas sp. BR0C11 | reverse complement strand
GAAGGAGGCCGGCTTCACCGTCACCACCGGCTGGCCGGTGAAGGCGACGCTGACGACGTGGCCGTGGCGTTCGGCGTCGGAGCGTAGTTCCTCGAGCGCCGCCGCCATATCGGTCGGCTGCGCCTGCTCGCCGCTGTCGCCGCGCGCGAACGCCAGATACGCCTCCAGCATCGCCGACATCTCATCGACGTCCTTGCGCATCCCCTCGGTCTCGGGCGCATCGCCGATCAGTTCGAGTTCGAGCTTGAAACGAGTGAGGATGGTGCGCAGGTCGTGGCTGACGCCGGCGAGCATCGCGGTGCGCTGCTCGATCGAGCGCTCGACACGAGCCTTCATCTCGATGAACGCATAAGCGGCGCGGCGCACCTCGCGGGCGCCGCGCGGCCGGAAGTTGGGCACGTCGCGCCCCTTGCCGAAGCTCTCGGCGGCGTCCGCGAGCCGCAGCACCGGCCGGATCTGATTGCGCAGGAACAGCACCGCGACGATCAGCAGCACCGTCGACGTGCCGACCATCCACAGCAGGAAGATCTCGGAGTTCGACGCGTAGGCGGCGCTGCGCAGCGCGAACACCCGCATCACCGCATCATCGAGCTGGATGCGGATCTCGACCAAGCTGGAGCGGCCGACGGTGTCGATCCAGAACGGCCGTGCGATCTGCCGGCTGATCTGCTTGCTGATCGACTGATCGAGCAGCGAGAAGAACGGCTTCGGACCGGGCGGCGGCATTTCGCCGGGGCCGAGGAAATCGACCACCAGTCCAAGCCGGGTCTGCGCGATCCGCCGCAGCACCGCCTTGTCCTTGTCCTGCGGATAGCTCTTGTAGACGTCGATCAGCGTCGCGATGTCCTGCACCACCGCCGCCGACAGCCGCTGCGTCACCGTGTTCCAGTGCCGCTCCATGAACACGAAGGCGATCACCGACTGCAGCAGCACCATCGGGACGATGATGATCAGCAGCGCGCGGGCATACAGCCCCTTCGGCATGAAGTCGTTGAAGCGCTGCCCGAGATAACCATTGGCCGCCGACACCCGCCCATAAGCGGAGCGGATCAGCGTCAGCCCAGTGTCGAGCGTGGTCATGACGAAGACCGCCCAAATGCGCGAGCGCTGTCCATTTTGCCTATGCTGAAAGCAAAGCACCCGCCCCCAGCATGGCGAGCTCCCTCACCCGGCCCTTGCGGGGAGAGGTTGCACGGTGCCTGGGACAAAGCTCTGCTCATCACCAAACTAATCAGGACCTACGGCGCCGCCACCAGGCGATAGCCGATGCCGCGGACGGCTTGCAGGAACAGCGGGTTGGCGGGGTCGCGCTCGATCTTGCGGCGCAGGCGGTTGATCTGGACGTCGACCGCGCGCTCATTGGCATTGCCGGCGCCGCTGAGATCGCCGCGTGGCACCGTCTCGCCGGGCGCCGCCGCCAGCATCCGCAGCATGTCGCGCTCGCGGTCGGTCAAATGGACGATCTCATCACCCTGGCGCAGTTCGCCGCGCTCGATGTGGAACACGTAAGGCCCGAACGCCACCGTCTCGGCCTTGGCGGCCGGCGCCGGCGCGGTACGCTTGAGGATATTGCCGATCCGCAGCAGCAATTCGCGCGGCTCGAACGGCTTGGCGACGTAATCGTCGGCACCGATCTGCAGCCCTTCGATCCGGCTCTCGGCCTCGTGCCGGGCGGTAAGCATGACTATCGGCACGTCCGAGGTTTCGCGGATCGAGCGGGCAAGATCAAAGCCGGTCTCGCCCGGCATCATCACGTCGAGGATCAACAGATCGAAGTCGAGCCCGGCGAGCTTGGCGCGGGCGTCGCGCACGCTCTGCGCGGTGGTCACCCGATAGCCTTCGGAGGCGAGAAACCGCGACAGCAGATCGCGGATGCGGCGATCGTCGTCGACCAGCAGCAGATGCGGCGCATCGTCGGCGGGGCGGATCGGTTTCTTCGCCAGTGCTGCGAGCTGGATCACGTCACGTCCTTTGCGGTGGCGCCGCCGTGCAGGATGGTCTGGAGCACCTTGTCCGGATCGTCCCGATCGATCATGGCGCGCAGGAATTTCGCGACCGCCTCGGCGCCGCCGGGAGCGAGGTCGCGCAGCGCGCGATCGATCCGCTCGGTCTGCAGCCGGGCCAGTTTCTCCACCAGCGCCTCGCCCTTCGGGGTGGCGAAAAGAAGGCGCTGGCGGCGGTCGCTGTCGCCGGCCTTCTGCACGATGTAGCCCTCGTCCAACAGCTGCTTCAGCACCCGGCTGAGCGACTGTTTGGTGATCCGCAGCACGTCGAGCAGGTCGGCCACCGTCAGGCCCGGATAGCGGCAGACGAAATGCACCACCCGGTGGTGGGCGCGGCCGAATCCGAACGCTTCGAGCACATGGTCGGCGTCACCGACGAAGTCCCGATAGGCGAAGAACAGCAGCTCGATGATGTCCCACCGCGGCGGATGCGGATCAGGGGCAGCCGGGGAGCGCTCGCCGGACGGCCGGACCATCTCATTGAAATTTATGTCAGCCATATTGACATATCAGGTCTTTATGTTACAAAACCGCCGACCAAGACGAAATAATCGACTATTCCGCTTGCGACCCCTGCCCGTGCAGTCCGATAAAGGAAGCTGCCCGGCGGCCTGCATGCGATGGTCGGACGGCTCGGCCGAAACATTAGCGGAGTTCGGCAATTCCGCCAAAACATCTCCCGGCGATGCGCCGGGACCGATAACCACTTTTGCGGCCGGCTTTCCAGCCGGATCCGCGACAACCACGGCCACCCGCAGGCGCGCCGGTCCAGGAGAAGATCGATGGGAGTTTCGTTCGATAAGATCGACGGCTCGCTCTGGCTGAACTTCGACATCCAGCCCTCGGCGAACCCGACCCCCGATAAGGAACGCGACGCGAAGCTGGAAAACCTCGGCTTCGGCCGGGTCTTCACCGACCACATGGCGATCGTCCGCTTTGACCAGGCGCACGGCTGGCACGGCGCCCGCATCGAGGCGCGCTCGAACTTCCCGCTCGATCCGGCCCACGCTGTGCTGCACTACGCGCAGGAAATCTTCGAAGGCCTCAAGGCCTACAAGCGCGACGACGGCGGCGTGAACCTGTTCCGCCCCGACGCCAATGCGCGCCGCTTCCGCGACAGCGCCGACCGCATGGCGATGGCGCAGCTGCCCGAGCAGGTGTTCATC
>NZ_QTKI01000493.1:0-3176 GCF_010820945.1 Rhodopseudomonas sp. BR0C11 | reverse complement strand
GCCGTAGATAGTTTTCCACCGCCCGAACACGATCAATGATCTCGTCTGGCACCGCCGCTGGTCGGAGGCCGCCACGAACGCGATACACCGCGACGTCGCAGGCCGCAGGTGCGCTCTGCGTCATCATCACGCCCCGCACGCCCGGGCAGGCGAGGATGCGCACGAAATGCGCTTCGATGTCCCATACGAACACGAAGACGTAGCCCGGGAACATGCGCCTGACAGCATCGACCTTTCGGCCTCGCCGAATTTCGGTCACCTCGAACTCAGGCAAATACACACCGAAGCGCCGAGCACACAACCACGCCGCCGCGATCCGCTCCTCGCCCGGCATCGTTTCGACCACGTACCAAGCACCTTTCACGTTCGGAACGATCTCCGCCGAGTAGCCGTTGTGCCCGGCATGATCGACGATCTGCCCTTTCTGCAGATCACCGCGCAGTGCCTCGCGCACCTCGTTCAAGTTTCCCGTCTGCATCACCGCCACGTTCGTCATCATCTGACCCCTCTGCCCGAAAGAAATAGTCCCAACGCGGTACCAATTATTGTTCGAGGTGGATGATCAGGGTGGTCTCGGTTGCTTTGTTGTTTTGCGAGGGTTGAGAGGGTTTTGCGAGAGTTTAGAGAGATAGTTGCGAGAGTTATTAGATAGGTAGATCAGTTCGTTAGCTGAAATCTGCGAGGGTTGCGAGGGTTTGCCCCGTAACGTATGTGAGTCTTCGTTCCCGCTCTGCCGGAGCGCTGTGCGCCCCCCGCCCCCCGTCTCGCACGCATACACGCGCGCGAAACCCTCGCTACCCTCGCAAGCGCACACGAAACCATTGCGGCACAGCCACTTCTGACGCGCGAGAGTTAGTCCGCGACCCTCGCGCGACCCTCGCAACCTTCGGTGCTTTGCTGGCAACACTGTATCCAATCGGCCACGATCGCGGGCGTGGATCGCCGCTGGCGAAGCGCGCGAACCGCCGGGATCATGCCGCCGCGGCGGCCGATCGGTGCTGGCGAGGCGACGTGCGGTCACGACGCAACCTCCCCGGCCGGCGCCGCGCAGCAGAGGCCGTCGCCGCAGTCGGCGTGCATGTCGATCCAGGCGTCGATCGCCGCGATGCTCTCGGCTGTCGGCGCGATCACCTGGTTGTCACGGCCGAACGTCGCGGCGCAGCTCCACTCGCCGCTGCTGTCCTGCTGCGGATCGCACAGGCTGTCCGCCTCATCGGTGTTGCGCGCCCCGCAGCGCGGACACGCCGCCGGCACGAACACGAGCGCAGGTTGCGGAGGGCAGCTCATTTGGGCTGCTCTGCTGGAAGTGAGATCGAGTCCAAGGCAATGCGCGCCATCCGAGCACGCTTCCCCTCGGCTGATTTCGCAATTTCTTGAAGCCACTCGACGTGTTCTTCATCGGTCGCCTTCTTGATCATCTCGCAGTCACTGACCATCGCTTCGCCTTCCGGCCAGCCGCACCAGGCAAGCCGATCGCCGTCGACGTATGCGACAACCCACTCTTCACCGGTTGGTCCGTGGAGTACGTGGTCTCCAGCGCGCATTGTCATGTTCTCTCCCCTGTTACTTCCCACGCTCAAAACTCCTCACCGCCCGGCTCGTAGTCCGGCGGTTCGTTCGGGTGCCGCGTCTCGGGAAGATCGACCAGCTTCACGCGGACGTAGATCCGCACGCGCTGCTTTGGGTCGTTCTGTTCGAGCTTCGCCTTCATGATCCGGCCGAACCAGGTCTCGTTGCGCGCGTTCATGCCGTTGGCGCGGGCGTAGGCCTGCCAGCCTTCCCACATCGCGCGGGCTTGCACGCCGGGCCCGGTCGGGTCCGGCTGCACATGCGCATCGATGAAGCGCTGGCACGGGTCCATCTCGGCGAAGTGCGCTTCCGTGGCGGCCGCGATCTCGTCGGAGATCTCCAGCCCGTTATTAAGGAAGTCGAGCGCGCCTGCGATCAGCCAATTGAGAATGCCGCTGCCGCCGGCGACGATCTCGCTCACCACGTCCTCGAAGTCGCGATGCTTCTCCGGAGCGAGCGTCACGCTCCAGGGCACGATGACGAAGCGCCGTCGCAGGCCGCCGTCGGTGCCATCGAGTTTCGGCTCGCCGTTGCCGCTCATATGCGGCTTGCCGGTCGGCTTGAACTCGAAATAGCCCTTGTACATCGTGCGAACCGGCCACTTCTCACCGCCGGTGAGGCGCTTCACCATTTCAGCCTTGACCGGCTGATCCTTCGGCAGCTCGGACACGCGGATGAACCGCTTTGCGTAGCAGCGGGCGATGTCGGGCGTCGGCGCCGACGGATTGTTGTGCGCTTCGCCTGAGACGGATTCCGCCGGCAGGCCGACCGCCAGCCCGTCACCGAGCACGCGGCTGATCACTTCCAGGAACACGCTCTTGCCGTTACCGCCGGTTCCGGTGTGATACATGATCCGCTGCACCGGCTGCGCCGTCAGGCTCATCCCAGTGAACTGCTGCACGGTTCGCCGCTTTTTCGGCTCCGGCTGAAACAGATCCAGGAACTTGTCGAAGTCTGGACATTTCGCATCGGGATCAAACGCGAATGGCACAACCGCGGTGATCATGTCGTCGCGATCGTGGCCCTCGGTCACCTCCAACTTCCAGCGCACGCGCCCGGTCGCTGGATCGAGCAGCGGCCGCGACGTGTTCGGGTCCGGGTTTTCCTCGTCCATCACCGGGACGAACCGCAGCGTGTGCGTCAGCGTGGCGAACTTCAGCGGATCAGCGTTGAAGGCGTCCGGGTGACGGCGCAGGTGCGGCGCCGCGCAGGTCAGCATGGCGTTGATTCGCGAGGCGTTCTTCGTGCTCACGCCCCATTTTTTTCGCGCGGCTCGCGCCTTGGCTCTCGCCAGCTGGGCTCTGCCACCGCGCTTGATGAGGTCGCCTAGCAGCTCAGCCAGCGCTTTTTCCTCTTCGTCCCGGGCATCTTTAGGCGGTAGAGCCAATAGTTCTTTTTCAGCCCTCTTCTTGGTATCAACGGCATCCTTTTGGGACGGCGTGTAGTCGATGTACGTCGCCTCAACCTTGATCAGGTCGCCCACCTTCTGGCCGATCAGGTGCGCCAGCGCCTCGCCGCCGGAAAGGTCCCAATGCGTGCCGGTCCAGGCCAGCTTCTGGCCGCTCGGCACGTCGTCTTCCTGCCGCACCAGCAGATCTTCGCCGAAG
>NZ_QTKI01000492.1:0-3185 GCF_010820945.1 Rhodopseudomonas sp. BR0C11 | reverse complement strand
AGATGGGCACCGTCGAGCTGCTGTCGCGCGAGGGCGAAATCGCCATCGCCAAGCGGATCGAAGCCGGCCGCGAGGCGATGATCGCCGGCCTGTGCGAAAGCCCGCTGACCTTCCAGGCGATCATCATCTGGCGCGACGAACTCAACGAAGGAAAGATCTTCCTTCGCGACATCATCGATCTCGAAGCGACCTACGCCGGCCCTGAGGGCAAGAACAACATCGGCGAGCCCGGTGAGGAAGCCGCGGCTGAAGGCGAGGGCGGTGCGCCCGCGCACGTCGCGCCGCCGGCGGCTCCGCCGTCCGCCACCCCGTTCCGTCCCGCGCAGCAGCGCGGCGCCGCGCCGGCCGAAGGCGAGGGCGAAGGCGCGCCCGAGGGCGACGGCGACGACGACGAGTTCGAGAACCAGATGTCGCTCGCCGCGATCGAGGCCGAGCTGAAGCCGAAGGTGGTCGAGACCTTCGACAAGATCGCCGACAACTACAAGAAGCTGCGCAAGCTGCAGGAGCAGGACATCGCCAACCAGCTGCAGAACGAGCAGCTGTCGCCGTCGCAAGAGCGCAAGTACAAGAAGCTGAAGGACGAGATCATCGTCGAGGTGAAGTCGCTGCGCCTCAACCAGGCCCGTATCGACAGCCTGGTCGAGCAGCTCTACGACATCAACAAGAAGCTGGTGTCGTTCGAGAGCCGCCTGATGCGGCTCGCCGACAGCCACGGCGTCGCCCGTGACGACTTCCTGCGCAACTATCAGGGCTCGGAGCTCGATCCGCGCTGGCTCAACCGGGTGTCGAAGCTCTCGGCCAAGGGCTGGAAGAACTTCGTCCACCACGAGAAGGACCGGATCAAGGACCTGCGCCAGGAAGTGCAGTCGATGGCGGCGCTGACCGGCCTCGAGATCGGCGAATTCCGCAAGATCGTGCACTCGGTGCAGAAGGGCGAGCGCGAAGCCCGGCAGGCCAAGAAGGAAATGGTCGAGGCCAACCTCCGTCTCGTGATCTCGATCGCCAAGAAGTACACCAACCGCGGCCTGCAGTTCCTCGATCTCATTCAGGAAGGCAACATCGGCCTGATGAAGGCGGTCGACAAGTTCGAGTACCGCCGCGGCTACAAGTTCTCGACCTACGCCACCTGGTGGATCCGGCAGGCGATCACCCGCAGCATTGCGGACCAAGCCCGCACCATCCGCATCCCGGTGCACATGATCGAGACGATCAACAAAATCGTCCGCACCTCGCGGCAGATGCTCAACGAGATCGGCCGCGAGCCGACCCCCGAAGAGCTCGCCGAGAAGCTCGGCATGCCGCTGGAGAAGGTCCGCAAGGTCCTGAAGATCGCCAAGGAGCCGCTGTCGCTCGAAACCCCGGTGGGTGACGAAGAGGACAGCCATCTCGGCGATTTCATCGAGGACAAGAACGCGGTGCTGCCGATCGACGCCGCGATCCAGTCGAACCTGCGCGAGACCACCACGCGCGTGCTCGCCTCGCTCACCCCGCGCGAAGAACGCGTGCTGCGCATGCGCTTCGGCATCGGCATGAACACCGACCACACGCTGGAAGAAGTCGGCCAGCAGTTCTCGGTGACCCGCGAGCGTATCCGCCAGATTGAAGCCAAGGCGCTGCGCAAGCTGAAGCATCCGAGCCGGAGCCGGAAGCTGCGGAGCTTCCTGGATAACTGACGAGAGCGGGTGGGCAAAGGCACAGTTGCGCCGTGCCCACCCTCCACGCCTGATGAAGCCGAGGCCAAGCGATGGCATCGAAGCGGCACCTGATCGAGGTCGACGAGATCACCGCAACCCGCCTTCGCGAACGGGCCGACGCGCAGGGCATCTCGGTCGCCGAAGTGGTCGCTGGCCTGACAGCGATTGCCGACAGTCCTGTCGAAATTTCCGTCGAAGACCTCGCCGCGCTCGATCGGCAATGGGCGGCGATTCAGTCCGGCGAAGAGGGAGTGGTCCCTCATGATCAGGTCGCGCGCTGGCTCGAGACTTGGGGCACGCCGGACTACAAGCCGTTTCCGGTGAAATGAAGCGCCCTGTGCCATGAAGCTCTCGTGGTCGAGGGCTGCGCTTGCCGACCTGAACCGCTTTGCGGCTTTTCTTCAGGATCATCATCCCGCCTTGGCCCGGCGCATCGGCGTCGAAATTTTAAAGCGTGCGGAAGTCCTCAGCGACTACCCGGAATTTGGCCGTCCGATCCGTGATAGGGATTTTCGCGAGCTGGTTCTTCCGGTCATGGGTGGGACCTATGTTCTTCGCTATGCCCACGGTGCCAACGGCGTCGTCATCCTGCGCGTCTTCCACAGCCGCGAGCAGCGCGACACATAGGTCACCACAAGCCGCAGCGCGCGCCCTCTCCCGCCTGCGGGAGAGGGTTGGGGTGAGGGCGACACCAGCACTGACTCGGCAAGCGCCACAGGACAAGTTAGCCGAACCCGCAACCCATCATCTTCGCCGCGGCGCATGACGCCTCCGGCTTATGCGTCCTACGGGTCTGCTATTCCGCCGTGCCCGCGTAGCGCGCAATCTTGATATCGCCGGCGCGCTTGCGCGCCTCGGCGATATCGAAGCTGTTCTGCATGCGCATCAGAGTGTCCATCGACACGCCGAACGCCTTTTCGATGCGGAGCGCCATCTCGGACGATAGCGAGGCGCGCTCGTTCAGAACCGCGGACAGCGCCGGCCGGGTGACGCCCAAAACCTTCGCGGCTTCGGTGACGGACAGCCGGAGCGGTTCGATGATCTCGTGCTTCACGAAGCTGCCGGGGTGTGCCGGGCTTTTCATGCGCAGGTCGGTCTTTGTTCGCGTCGTCGGTCTCATCAAAGCGTCCTAATGGTAGTCCTCGTAGTCGAGATCGATGATCTCGATCCCATCCTTGTCGATCTGGAAGGTTAGCCGCCAGTTCTTGGTGACGAACAGACTCCATGTCCCCTTGCGATCCCCGGTCAGCCTGTGCGCCTTCCAGCTCGGGACTGTTCGGAGTTCGTCCTCCCGCTCCATGTCCTGCAGAAACGAAATCATGCGGCGCAGCTTGTCCGCGATAGCCGCTTGAACCCCGCCAGCATCATCCTCTTCGATGAGCCGCCGGAGCCCTTTGTGCAGGACATTCCGAATTCTCATGGAGAGAAAGATATAGGACGGAGGCGTCTTCTGTAAAGCGACGCTTTACAGTCCGAAGCAAAGATACGATC
>NZ_QTKI01000491.1:0-3193 GCF_010820945.1 Rhodopseudomonas sp. BR0C11 | reverse complement strand
CCACCACTTCGAACAGAAGGGCTGGACCGAGCCGCAGATCGTGATCCGGTTCTGGATCATCGCCGTAATGCTGGCGCTCGCCGGCCTGTCGACGCTGAAGCTGCGGTGACGTCGTTAATGCGATCGAGCAGGCACAGCCTCATCCTGAGGAGCGGTCCGCAGGGCCGCGTCTCGAAGGAGGTGCCAAATAATCATCCTTCGAGACGCGCGCTGGCGCGCGCTCCTCAGGATGAGGTCGTCCTTGTAGTCGGAGCGTCAGCATGATCCCCGTCACCTCTTTCGCCGGCCAGTCGGTCGCGGTGTTCGGGCTCGGCGGGTCGGGGCTGGCGAGTTGCCATGCGCTGAAGGCCGGCGGCGCCGAAGTGATCGCGTGCGACGACAATCTCGATCGCATGGTCGAAGCGGCGCAGGCCGGCTTCATTACCGCGGATCTGCGCAATCTGCCGTGGACCAATTTCGCCGCACTGGTGCTGACGCCCGGCGTGCCGCTGACGCATCCGGCGCCGCACTGGACGGTGCTGAAGGCGCAGGAGGCGGGCGTCGAAGTGATCGGCGACGTCGAACTGTTCTGCCGCGAGCGCAAGGCGCACGCGCCGCGCGCTCCGTTCGTCGCGATCACCGGCACCAACGGCAAGTCGACCACCACGGCGCTGATCGCGCATCTGCTGCGCGAGGCCGGCTGGGACACCCAGCTCGGTGGCAATATCGGCACCGCGATCCTGTCGCTCGAACCGCCGAAGGACGGCCGCGTCCACGTGATCGAGATGTCGTCATATCAGATCGACCTGACGCCATCGCTCGATCCGACCGTCGGCATCCTGCTCAACGTCACCGAGGATCACATCGATCGCCACGGCACCATCGAGCACTACGCTGCGGTGAAAGAGCGGCTGGTCGCCGGCGTGCAGGACGGCGGCACGTCGATCATCGGCGTCGACGATGAGTTCGGCCGCGCCGCCGCGGACCGGATCGAACGCACCGGCAAGCGCGTGGTGCGGATGTCGGTGCAGGGGCCAGTGACCTCCGGCATCACCGCCGATCTGGAAACCATTCGCCGCATCGACGGCGGCAATTCTACCGAAGTCGCCAAGCTCGGCGGCATCGGCTCGCTGCGCGGGCTGCACAACGCACAGAACGCCGCGGCCGCTGCAGCCGCGGTGCTGGCGCTCGGCGTCTCGCCGCAGGTGCTGCAGCAGGGCCTGCGCAGCTTCCCCGGCCTCGCACACCGGATGGAGCAGGTCGGCCGCCAGGTTGGCGAGAAGGGCACGACGCTGTTCGTCAACGACTCCAAGGCCACCAATGCGGATGCGGCTGCGAAGGCGCTGTCGTCGTTCGGCGAGATCTTCTGGATCGCCGGCGGAAAGCCGAAGACCGGCGGCATCGAGAGCCTGGCCGAGTATTTCCCGCGTATCCGCAAGGCCTACCTGATCGGCCAGGCCGCGCAGGAATTCGCCGCCACCCTGGAAGGCCGGGTGCCGTACGAGATCAGCGAAACCCTGGAAGTTGCGGTCCCCGCCGCCGCGCGCGATGCCGCAGCATCGGGACTGGCCGAGCCGGTCGTGCTGCTGTCGCCGGCCTGCGCCTCGTTCGACCAGTTCCGCAATTTCGAACTCCGCGGCACCAGGTTCCGTGAGCTGGTGACGGCGCTGGAGGGGGTGCACCCCATCCCCTGAGGTCATCGCCCGCGCAGGCGGGCGACCCAGTATTCCAGGGCGTTTCGATTGAAGAGATAGGCTCCGGGATACTGGATCCCCGCCTTCGCGGGGATGACAGTGGAGGGGGATGACAGCGGAGTGTGGGATGGGGACGGGGCCGCCGTTCACATCCTCGATTCCGCGCCATTGCATTAACCCCTTGGCAACCACGTGGGCGCACCAATGGGCGACCTCTTTGCCCAGGATCGCCGATGATCTCCCGTGACCAACGCACCCCGTTCAGCGAATGGTGGTGGACCGTCGACCGCGTGCTGCTGGTGGCGCTGATTGCGCTGATGCTGGCGGGCGTGATCCTGTCGCTGGCGGCGTCGCCGCCGGTCGCGACCCGGATCGGGCTCGATCCGTTCCACTTCTTCAACCGTCACGTCCTGTTCCTGGCGCCGTCGCTGATCGTGCTGATCGGGGTGTCGTTCCTGTCGCCGCGACAGATCCGGCGCTCGGCGCTGATCGTGTTCGTGCTGGCGATCGGGCTGATCGTGGCGACGCTGCTGTTCGGGCCGGAAGTGAAGGGCGCGCGGCGCTGGATCACGCTGGTCGGTATCAACATCCAGGCCTCCGAAATTGCCAAGCCGTCGTTCGTGATCCTGGCCGCCTGGCTGTTCTCGGAAGCGGCACGGCGGCCGGAGATGCCCGCGACGTCGATGGCCATGATGCTGCTGCTGTCCCTGGTGTCGCTGCTGGTGATGGAGCCCGACTTCGGCCAGACCATGCTGGTGCTGATGGTGTGGGGCGCGCTGTTCTTCATCGCCGGCATGCGGATCGTTTGGGTATTCGGCCTCGCCGGTGCCGCCGCGGGCGGACTATTCACAGCCTATCTGTTCGTTCCGCACGTTGCCGGTCGTATCAAGCGGTTCATGAATCCGGCCTCGGGCGACACCTTCCAGGTCGACATGGCGAGCGAAGCGTTCAGCAATGGCGGCTGGCTCGGCCTCGGCCCCGGCGAAGGCATCGCCAAGCGCAGCCTGCCGGACAGCCACACCGACTTCGTCTATGCGGTGGCGGCCGAAGAGTTCGGCATCGTGCTGTGCCTGGCGCTGCTCGCGCTGTTCGCCTTCATCGTGCTGCGCACGTTGTCGCGCGCCTATCGCAGCGAGGATCTGTTCTCGCGCTTCGCCGCCTCGGGGCTGGCGATCCTGTTCGGCGTGCAGGCGGCGATCAACATGGCGGTGAACCTGCAACTGATCCCCGCCAAGGGCATGACGCTGCCGTTCATCTCCTATGGCGGCTCGTCGATGGTGTCGCTGGCTTACGGCGTCGGCATGATGCTGGCGCTGACTCGGCAGCGGCCAAAGACCGAAGTCAATGCGATCGAAGCGGCGGGAAGCTACGCGTGAGGCCATGACCGACGCTCCCCTGATCCTGCTCGCCGCCGGCGGCACCGGCGGCCACCTGTTTCCGGCCGAAGCGCTCGGCGTGGTGCTGATTCAGCGCGGCTACCGCGTCCGCCTGGTCACCGATCATCGCGCCACCCGCTACAG
>NZ_QTKI01000490.1:0-3196 GCF_010820945.1 Rhodopseudomonas sp. BR0C11 | reverse complement strand
GGCGTTCGCGGGCTGCGATCAATCCCTGCTCGATCTTATTGCGCTCGGCGGGCGCCAGCACCGCTACATCGCGGTTGGCCGGCAGGTCGTTCACGGCCGGAAAAGCGTCGGCTTGCTTAGGCTTGGCAGGGGCATCGCTGCTGCCGAGCAGCGGCATGTCGGACAGCGAGACCGAGCAGCCGCCGAGCGCGCAGCCGGCCACGACCAGCGCAGCTGCCACAGCAGCCCGCATGCCGGGTCCCGTCCGTCCACCCGTGCCTGCCACTCGCATCACCCTGCTTGCCTTCACGCGGCCCCGCCTTCCCGATCGTCGCCGCTCGCAACAATCGTCGCACTCGAGGATTAAACTTTAGCTCATTTCGCCTCGAACCGGCCAGCGCCGAGCGGCGACATTAACCGACCCGACCGCCTCAGTGGGATGCCAATGTGGCTAAATCAAGCGCAATTTGTCGCACTGCAGCACATCGAAATCAGCGACGTTTACCGAACTATGCCATCATCCGGGGGCGCGACCACAAATCTCAGCGGATTTTCTGCACTGGATTGTAGTGTTGATTCATGACCGACATGCTCGCAGAACCCAAGGCGGCCCCGAAGTTCGATCCTGACGCATTCGCCCGCAATCTGGCGCAGGCGATGGAGACTGGTAGCCAGGCGCTTGCGACGATGTTGAAGTCGCAAAACGGTGCCGTGCCACCGGACGGTCATCCGCCGGCCGGTCTGACCGAAATGGTGAAGAGCTTCTCCACCGTCGCCAATTACTGGCTGTCCGACCAGGACCGTTCCAAAGAGCTGCAGCAGCGGCTCGGCAAGTCGTACCTCGAGCTCTGGGGCGCGGCCTCCAAGCGCCTCGCCGGCGAACAGGCCGAACCGGCGATCGCCCCCTCGCCGCGCGACAAGCGGTTCGCCTCACCGGAATGGAAGGCCAATGCGTTCTACGACTTCCTGATGCAGGCCTATCTGCTGACCACGCAGTGGGCCGACGAACTGGTCAAGAACGCCGAAATCGATCCGCACACCAAACGCAAGGCGGCGTTCTACGTCCAGCAGCTCACCACCGCGCTGGCGCCGTCCAACTTCGTGATGACCAATCCCGAGCTGACGCGCCACACGCTGGAGGCCAGCGGCGACAATCTGGTGCGCGGCATGAAGATGCTGGCCGACGACATCCAGTCCGGCCGCGGTCACCTCAAGATCCGGCAGTCCGATCCGGCCGGGCTCGAGGTCGGCGTCAACATGGCGGTCACCCCGGGCAAGGTGATCTTCCAGAACGAGATCATGCAGCTCATCCAGTATGAGCCCGCCACTGAGACGGTGCAGCGCACGCCCCTGCTGATCGTGCCGCCGTGGATCAACAAGTACTACATTCTCGACCTGAAGCCCGAGAAGTCGTTCATCAAATGGTGCGTCGACCAGGGCCTCACCGTGTTCGTGATCTCCTGGGTCAACCCGGACAAGAGCCTCGCCGACAAGGATTTCGCCGACTACATGAAGCTCGGGCCGCTGACCGCGATGGACGTGGTCGAGAAGGTCACCGGCGAGATGAAGGTGCACACGCTGGGCTACTGCGTCGGCGGCACCCTGCTCGCCTCGACGCTGGCCTGGCTCGCCGAGCGCCGCCGGGTGCGGGTCACCTCGGCGACCTTCCTGACCACGCAGGTCGACTTCACCCATGCCGGCGACCTGATGGTGTTCGTCGACGAAGAACAGATTTCCGCGGTCGAGCGCGAGATGAAGGTCACCGGGGTGCTCGAAGGCGCCAAGATGGCGATGGCCTTCAACATGCTGCGGCCGAACGACCTGATCTGGTCCTACGTCGTCAACAACTACCTGAAGGGCCAGCCGCCGCAGGCGTTCGACCTGCTGCATTGGAATTCCGACGCCACAAGGATGCCGGCGGCGAACCACTCGTACTACTTACGCAACTGCTATCTCGACAACAAGCTGTCGGCCGGCACCATGGTGCTGGACAACACCACGCTCGACCTCGCCAAGGTCAAGGTGCCGATCTACAACCTCGCCACCCGCGAAGACCACATCGCCCCGGCGGAGTCGGTGCTGTACGGCTCGCAGTTCTTCGGCGGTCCGGTGAAATTCGTGCTGTCCGGCTCGGGCCACATCGCCGGCGTGATCAATCCTCCGGCGGCGAACAAGTACCAGTTCTGGACCAACCCGGACATCTTCGCCGGCTCGGTCGCCAACTGGCTGAACGGGGCCGAGGAGCATAAGGGATCGTGGTGGCCGGACTGGCGCGCCTGGATCGGCGCGTTCGACGACGAACAGGTCCCCGCCCGTGCCATCGGCAACGAAGCCTACCCGCCGCTGGAAGATGCGCCGGGCAGCTACGTCAAGGTGAGGTCCTGACCGACGCGCGGCGGCAAAGCTTTAGCCGCGCGTCGATCGAGTCAGTTCGCCAGCTTCGCCTCGACCACCCGAGCGGTGCGCAGCAGCCTGGCGTCCTCGCCAAAGCCACCGACTACCTGGAGGCCAAGCGGCAGGCCGCGGCCAGACCGGGCGATCGGCATCGTCAGGGCCGGCACGCCCAGCATCGTCCACAGCGCGCAGAAGCTGGCGTCGCCGGTATAGGCCAGTCCTTCCGGAGCCTCGCCGGGCGCCGGCACCGTCACGATGCCGTCGAGACCACTGAGATGCCGCGGAAGCTCCTCCCGCAGGGATGCCTGCAGTTGCCGGGCCTCGATGTAGCGCGGTGCACTGATCGCGTTGCCGGTCGCCACCAGCTCCTTGAGCTGCGGGCTGGTCAAATCGGGATGTTGCATGATCAGCACGTTGAAGATCGCAGCCGCCTCCGCCGCCAGAATGATCTCCGCGGCTTCGAATCCCTTCCAATAGCGGTCGGGAAGCTCCAGCGGCACGATGCTGGCCCCTGCGCGCTGGAGCGTCTCCAGCGCCGCCTCGAACGCCTGGTTCTGTTCGGCGCTGACCCGATCCCAGATCGGCGGGCGAACCACACCGAGCCGCAGTGACGAGGCGACAGGAAGCACGTCTCCCTCGACGGCTTGGGCTGCCGCCCCGGCTTCGGCGCCGTCGGCCAGCAAGCCAAATGCGAACGCAGCGTCCTCGACCGATCGGGTCAAGAATCCGACGTGATCGAGCGATTGCGCCAATGGGTGAACGCCGTCGCGAACGATCGCACCGAAGCTCGGCTTGAAGCCCACGATGCCGCAATAAGCAGCGG
>NZ_QTKI01000489.1:0-3218 GCF_010820945.1 Rhodopseudomonas sp. BR0C11 | reverse complement strand
CTTCTCCACGGCTCATTCCGGGTGCACGTGCGAAGCGCGTGAACCCGGACGCTCAGCTGCGCACAACAACCTCGGGATTCCGGGTCCGCAGGCTTCGCCTGCGTCCCGGAATGACGGTGGGGTCCGCTAGGAATTGCTACCGCGTCGCCTGAATGGCGCGGATCTTCGGCGGCACCTGGGGCAGCGTGCCGGTGGCGGTGAGGTCGGCGCCGGGCGGCGGGTTGGCGCGGGCGCTGGCATCGGGGAAGCGCTGCTTCATCTCCCGCAGGAAGCCTTCGAGCGTATCGACGCTGGCGGCCATCTTGGCGATCGCGGCAAACGCAGCACTATTGCCGGCGCTCGGCTGGGAGGCGATGTCGAAGGCAGCGCGATCGGCGGGATCGGTCATCAACGGCGCAAATTTCTCGCGGAAACGATCGAGACCGAGCGCGTCTTCGGCGAGCGCGTAACCGACCACGGCACGGATCACGTCGCTCTTCTCGGCCGAAGACAGCGGTGTGAAGTCCTTCCAGCGATCGCCGAGATATAGCTCGATCTGCTCGGAGGATTCGCGCCAGCGTCGCGCCGCCCAGTAGATGTCGGAACGCAGCCGGATCGCCTCGCGACCACTGATATTGCTGATGATATCGAGCGCGAGATCGTGGCGGCCGATGTCGCTCTGCGCACGCGCCTCGAGCAACAGCCGCTGCTGACGGAGTTCGCCGGCAAGATCGGCGATGCGCGACGAATGCAGTGCACCGATGGCGCGATCCGGCTTGCGGTTCATCAGGTAGATCATCGCCAGCTTGGCGGCGACCTGCGCCCGCGCTGCGCCTTCGAGACGCTTGTCGACTTGGTACTGCAGAAGCTCGCTGGCCTGATCGAGCAGATCGACCGCGACCAGACGGTCGGCGAGCCGGCGGATCATCTCGTCGCCGCGCCGGCCGATCGGCGTCAGTTCGCGATACTCGTAGAACATTGCGAGGGCTTCGATCGGCGGCAGATCGTCGCCCTTGCTGCCGAGGAAAATCTGCGCGAACAGCGCGCGAGCATCGTCCTGCGCCTTGCGGGCAGCTTCCGAATTCGGCGCAAGCTGGGTCGCAACGCGGGCCGCCTGCAGCGAATCCTGATAGCGGCCGGCGTCGGCGTACATCTTGGTCAGTAGCTGCTGGGTGTTCACTTCGAGCTGGTCGCCGCGCCAGTTCACTGACAGCCGCTCGAGGTCAGGTAGCGCTTCGGCGGGTGTCAGTTCTTCGCGCTTCAGGCGCAGCACGATCTCGCGAAACCGCGCTTCGGCGGCGGCCTGCCGGTCGGACGACGCCATCGCGTCCTTGTACTTCTTCAGCGCCTCCGGCTCGCGGCCGAGCGCCTCATCGAGCCAGCCGCGCATCACCGCGACCTGCGGCTTGATCTCCGGCGGGATGCCGACCAAATCGAAATCGGTGCTGAGCTTCGCGGCGCCCGAATAGTCACGCACTTCCAGCGAGGCCCGCATCGCCGCGGCGAGCACGGCGCGCTGAATGTCCAGCGGCAGCGCCGTGATGGCGAACTGCACGCTCTTCAGCTTTTCGCGCGCCTCGGCCCATTTGCCCTGCCGCGCCAGCGCCACGCCCTTCCACATCTGCGCGTCGTAGGTCGAAGCAATCGCCGGGTTGGCGACGTCCTTCAACGTCTGCTCCGGCCGCCACATCAGCGCGCTCGCAGCCGCATGGCCGAGCATGGTGGCGGCATCTTCCTGGCCGGGCTTGGTGGCGGACAGCGCAAGATCGAGCACGCCTTTGGCTTCGGGATAAAGACCGCGCGCCATGTAAAATCGAGCCAGATCGAGCCGGGCCGGGAGCTTGTCGTCGCCGCCCGCAACCGACGCGGCGTTGAGACGCTCGTCGAGCATGTCCTTGAAGCTGCCGGTCTGATCCTTCGCCCATTGCCGGACATCGAAGAACGGCTTCTCGGACGCGGCATCACCGCCGCCGCTCTCCGCGGCGGAGGATAGCGTCAGGCCGCCAGGCCGCGTCAGCAGCACGGCATCGGGAGTGGTTTCAACGGTGACGTCATCGGACTTCAGCTCGACAACGACGCCGTGGATCGACTCCAGCAGATTGAACTCGACGAAGTTCTGCCGCTTGATGAAGCCGCGCGGCGGCGGCAGCGCAGTGACCACCGTCAGCGTATCGCCGGCGTCGGGATCGGCGAGCTTCTGAACCTGGCCGAGCGCCGGCAACGACACCGAGACGCTGGCGCGGGTCGGGTCGGCGATGTTGCGTACAGCCGAGAGCGGCTGCGACGCCGCGCGGCCGGCATCGGCAAGCGTTACGGTCCAGCCTTTGCCTGCACCGTCGTCTTCGGTAAGCGTCGCGATTTGCGGGCGACTGAGCCGGATCCGAATTGCTTGTCCGTTGGCGAGCGGGAGGCGGCTAGCGTCGCTGACCACCGCACTGCCCTCGCGGCGGATCGCCGACAGATCAAACGCCGCGGTGTTGTCGAGGACCAGCCACAGCACATCGCCGCGGCGGAACAGCGCCGCCGGGGTCGGAGCAGAAAACGCGAAGCTCAGGCGAAGCCCATCCGTATTCAGCCGCACCTCGACCGGCCGCCCCTCATTCGAGACCGGCTTGGCGGCCACTGACGGCGCAGGTGCGGGAGCCTGAGGCGCAGCCGGAGCCGTCTGCGGCGGCGCGATGCTCGGCGCCGCAGGCCCCGCTGGCGCGGCAGCGACTTGGCCACCCTTGGCAGGCGGGCCGGCTGGCGACGGCGTCGCCGAGGGCCCCGCCACAGACGGAGATGGCGCAGCCGCCGCCGCAGCAGCAGGTGCAGGCTGCGGACCGGCCGGCGTCGCCGGCTTCATGGCCTTGGCTTCCGCGGGAGCCGGCGCGGGCTTGGCCTCCGCCTTGTGATCGGCTTCCTTGGCCTCGGCCTTGTGGCCTGCGTCCTTCGCGTCGGGCTTGTGGCCGTTGTCGGGCTTGGGCTCCTGCTTCTGGATCTCTGCCTGCAGCGCCTTGGGATCGAGCTTGCCGATCTCCGGCAGCTTCAGTGCCTGCGGCCCCATGGTCTGACCGGACTCGGCGCCGCCCGGCTGGAAACCGACATCGATGATGAAGTTCTTCTCTTCGCGGAACGAATGCACATCGGCGCCGCCGATCAGCGTGAAGTCGACGGTGGAATTACCGCCGTCGATGTTCTGCGCGATCGAAGCAACACCCGGCGGCGAGGCAAGCTGCGCGTCGGCGAGGTCGAAGGTC
>NZ_QTKI01000049.1:0-18421 GCF_010820945.1 Rhodopseudomonas sp. BR0C11 | reverse complement strand
ATCCTGCTGACCAGCGGCATCTATGTCGCGGTCAATCTGTTGATCGATCTGGCCTACACGCTGCTCGATCCCCGTATCCGGTACTGAGGGCGCGCGCACCATGGCGATCGATACCATGTCCGAACCGACCCTCCCGGTGCCGCGCCCGATGCGTCCGCGGCTCGGCTTCCTGCTGTCGACCCCGATCATCGCCGTCGCCACCATCTGCCTGACGCTGGTGGTGCTGATGGCGATCTTCGCGCCGTGGCTGGCGCCGCACGATCCGGTGAAGCTGGCGCCGGCGCTGCGGCTCAAGCCGCCGAGCGCCGAATTCCTGCTCGGCACCGATGCCTATGGCCGCGATCTGCTGTCGCGGATCATCTATGGCGGCCGGGTGTCGCTGCTGATCGGCGTCGGCTCGGCGATCGTCGCGATCGCGATCGGCCTCGTCATCGGCCTGGTCGCCGGCTTCTTCCGCTGGGTCGACGCGGTGATGATGCGGGTGATGGACGGCCTGATGGCGATCCCCAGCGTGCTGCTGGCGATCGCCGTGGTGTCGCTGTCTGGTGCCAGCCTGACCACGGTGCTGATCGCCATCACCATCCCGGAGATTCCGCGCGTCGCCCGACTGGTGCGCTCGGTGGTGCTGACGGCACGTGAGGAGCCCTATGTCGAAGCTGCGATCTCGCTTGGGTCCAGCCTGCCGAAGATCATGGCGCGGCACCTGATGCCGAACACGGTGGCGCCGCTGATCGTGCAGGGCACCTACATCGCCGCCTCGGCGATCCTCACCGAAGCGATCCTGTCGTTCCTTGGCGCCGGCATCAGCCCGGAGACGCCGACCTGGGGCAACATCATGGCCGAGGGCCGCGCCTACTTTCAGATCAAGCCGATGCTGATCTTCTGGCCGGGCCTGCTGCTGTCGATCGCGATCCTGTCCGTCAACCTGATCGGCGACGCCGCCCGCGACGCGCTCGACCCGCGGATGAAACAGCGCGAGGGTTCGCGATGAGAGCCGGTTCAAAGCTTAGTCCGTCATTGCGCAATGCGAATCGACGAAGCAGTGACGTGGAGGCATCCCGATGACCGATAACGTCCTCGAAATCGACAACCTCGTCGTCCGCCTCGGCCGCAGCAATGATGGCGACAAGGTGATCGACGGCATATCGCTCACCGTGCGGGCCGGCGAGACGATGTGCCTGGTCGGCGAAAGCGGCTCGGGCAAATCGGTGACGTCGCTCGCCACCATGGGGCTGCTGCCGAAAGGCGCGCTGCATGCCTCCGGGGGCGAGATCCGGCTCGCCGGCGAGAACGTGCTGGCCGCCAGCGAACGGCGGCTGCGGCAGCTTCGCGCGTCGCGGATGGCGATGATCTTCCAGGAGCCGATGACGGCGCTGAATCCGGTGGTGCCGGTCGGCAAGCAGATCGACGAGGTGCTGCGCTTCCACACCGACCTGCCCGCCCGCGAGCGCCGCCGCCGCATCCTCGATATGATGCAGCAGGTACGACTGCCGGATGTCGAGCGGATCTTCGCCTCCTATCCGCACCGGCTGTCGGGCGGTCAGCGCCAGCGCATCATGATCGCGATGGCGCTGGTGCTCGAGCCGAAGCTGTTGATCGCCGACGAGCCGACCACTGCGCTCGACGTCACCACCCAGAAGCAGATCCTGACGCTGATCCGCGAGCTGCAGCAGGCGCACGGCACCGCGGTGCTGTTCATCACCCACGACATGGGCGTGGTGGCCGAGATCGCCGATCGCGTCGCGGTTATGCGTCAGGGCCGGCTGGTGGAGACCGGCCCGCTCGAGACGGTGCTGCGCCGTCCTCAGATGGACTACACCCGCAACCTGCTGTCGGCGGTGCCGAGCCTGGTGCCGCGGCCGCCGCGCGGCGTCGCCAAGACGCCGGTGGTGCTGGAGGCCAACGAGCTCGGCAAGGTGTATCGCGAGCGCTCGCTGCTCGGCCGCCAGCGCGAGGTAGTCGCGGCGCAGGACGTGACGCTGACGCTGCACAAGGGACGCACCCTCGGCATCGTCGGCGAAAGCGGCTCGGGCAAATCCACCGTGGCACGCTGCATCGTTCGGCTGATCGATCCGACCTCGGGCGGCATCCGGCTGGCCGGCCGCGAGATCTCCGACCTGTCGCGACGGCTGCTGCGGCCGCACCGCAAGAAGATCCAGATCGTATTCCAGGACCCGTACCGCTCGCTCAATCCGCGCGTCAGCGTCGGTGAGAGCATTGCGGAAGGGCCGATCAATTACGGCGTGCCGCGGGCGCAAGCGCTCGCCAAGGCGCGGCAACTGCTCGAGCTGGTGCATCTGCCGGCGGATGCGATCTCGCGCTTTCCCCATCAGTTCTCCGGCGGCCAGCGCCAGCGCATCGCGATCGCCCGCGCGCTGGCGCTCGATCCCGACGTGCTGGTCGCCGACGAGGCGGTGTCGGCGCTCGACGTCTCGGTGCAGGCGCAGGTGCTGAATCTGCTCGACGAGATTCAGACCCGGCTCGGCATCGCGCTGCTGTTCATCACCCACGACCTGCGCGTCGCAGCGCAGATCTGCGACGATGTCGCGGTGATGGAGAAAGGCCGCGTCGTCGAACAAGGGCCGGCCGGCGAAGTGTTGACCCACCCCAAGCAAGCCTACACCCGCCAACTGCTCGAAGCCGCTCCCGGCCGGCATTGGGACTTCGCCAACTTCCGTCCCGTCAGCGAAGCGCCGGCGGCGATGGTGAGCTAACCCCCTCTCCCCGCGTCATTCCGGGGCGCCGCGCAGCGGCGAGCCCGGAATCCATAACCACCGCGAGGGGATATGGATTCCGGGATGCGCCCCTTGGGGCGCATCCCGGAATCACGAACGTTAAGTCAGCAAGAGAACAACAACCATGACCCGCATCGCCGTCGGCGGCTTCCTGCACGAGACCAACACCTTTGCGCCCACCAAGGCGACCTGGGAGGCGTTCGTGCATGGCGGCGGGTGGCCGGCGATGACGATCGGCGCCGACGTGCTCAAGGTAATGCGCGGCATCAATGTCGGCCTCGCCGGCTTCGTCGAAGAGGCCGATGCCAAAGGCTGGGAGCTGATCCCGACCGTCGCCTGCGGCGCCAGCCCGTCGGCGCATGTCACAGAAGACGCATTCGAGCGCGTTGTCAAAATCATGATCGACGGCATCAAGGCAGCCGGACAACTCGACGCGGTGTATCTCGACCTGCACGGCGCGATGGTCACCGAACATCTCGACGATGGCGAAGGCGAGATTCTGGCGCGCGTCCGCGAGGTGATCGGCCCCGATCTGCCGCTGGTTGTCAGCATCGATCTGCACGCCAACGTCACGCCGCGGATGATCGAACATGCCGACGCGCTGATCGCCTATCGCACCTATCCGCATGTCGATATGGCCGACACCGGCCGTGCTTCGGCCAAGCATCTGGAGCTGCTGCTGCGCAGCGGTCAGAAGTTCGCCAAGGCGTTCCGGCAACTGCCGTTCCTGATTCCGATCTCGTGGCAGTGCACGTTCGATCAGCCGACCAAAGGCATCTACGACAAGCTCGCGGCGCTGGAGAGCGAGGCGGTGCCGACGCTGTCGTTTGCACCGGGGTTTCCGGCCGCCGACTTTCCGGACTGCGCGCCGTCGGTGTTCGCCTATGGCCGCACCCAGGCTGATGCCGATGCGGCAGCGGATGCGGTGGCCGCGCTGGTGGCCGGTCACGAGAACGATTTCGACGGCAAGATCTATTCGCCCGACGAGGGCGTGAAGCGTGCGATCGAATTGGCACGCACCGCTGCCAAACCAATCATCATCGCCGACACCCAGGACAATCCCGGCGCCGGCGGCGACTCCGACACCACCGGCATGCTCCGCGCCTTGGTGCGCAACAACGCACAGCGCGCCGCGATCGGCGTGATCTACGATCCGGACGCTGCGAAGGCCGCGCATGCTGCCGGTGTCGGCGCGATGATCTCGCTGTCGCTCGGCGGCAAGTCGGGCATTCCCGGCGACACACCATTCGAGGAGATTTTCGTCGTCGAGCAACTCTCCGACGGCCGCTTCGTCGCACCCGGTCCGTATTTCGGAGGCCGCGAGATGGAGATGGGGCCGTCCGCCTGCCTGCGGATCGGCGGCGTGCGCGTGGTGGTCGCATCGCACAAAGCACAGCTCGCCGATCAGGCGATGTATCGCTACGTCGGCATCGAGCCGACCGCGCAGGCGATCCTGGTCGTGAAAAGCTCGGTGCATTTCCGCGCCGACTTTCAACCGATCGCCGAACGGCTTCTGATCTGCGCCGCGCCCGGCGCGATGCGGGCATTCGTGTCAAGCCGAATGGACAGTCGTTCGTCGCGCCGAACTAACAACTCATCGCCATCACTGACGTCAATTCGCGCTGACGCGTGTCCCTCGTGATCGCACCAGTCAGCAGCAGGACTATCATGCACGCACGAGTCGATTTTCGTGCGCGCCAATGTATGCAGATACCATTCTTGCGTTGAAGCAGCGTGAAGCGCGCGCGAATTGGAACCTTCCCGGTTTGACGCGATTGGCTCGACGGTTCGCTCAAAATGCAAGAGAGGTCGCAGATGCCGTCGCTCAGCGGGCAAGCAATCAATACAGGTAGCATCAAGCAGCATCATGCGCGGACGGGACTCGCCAATCCGGTGGCGGGTGCGCGCACCGATATCACCAGCGTGGTCGGCCGGTTTGCGATCTATGCGGCGGGCGACGCGCAGCCGAATGGCAGCACCACGCCGCTGCTGCTGATCCACAGCATTAACGCAGCCGGCTCCGCTTACGAAGTCAAGCCGCTGTACGATTACTACGCGAAGCAGCGACCGGTGTACGCGATCGACCTGCCCGGCTTCGGCCAATCCGATCGCGACGACCGTGAATACACCGCGCGAATGATGACCGACGCGGTCCACGCCGCGGTCGAACAGATCCGCCGCATCCATGGCGAGCAGCCGATCGACGCGCTCGCGCTGTCGCTGGCGAGCGAGTTCCTCGCCCGCGCGGCAACCGAGACACCGCAGGCGTTTCGCTCGCTCGGCTTCATCAGCCCGACCGGCTTCGAAGGCCGGGCTCGCGACGAGCGCACGCCCGGCACCCGCGGTCGCTCCTGGATCATCGACGTGCTGCGCGTCAAACTGTGGGACCGCGGCTTCTTCAAGATGCTCACCGCGCGGCCGGTGATCCGCAAGTTCCTGGAGAAGGCCTGGGGCTCGAAGGATATCGACGAACCGATGGTCGATTACGACTACGCCACCACGCATCAGCCCGGCGCCCGCCATGCGCCGTACTACTTCGTCGCCGGCTTCATGTTCAGCACCGACATCCTGCACATCTACGAGCAGCTGCGGCTGCCGGTGTGGATGGCGCACGGCGTGCGCGGCGACTTCGTCGACTATCGTCACAAGAGCCGCGTCGCCGGCCGCTCGAACTGGACCATCCTGCAATTCGACACCGGCGCGTTCCCGCACTTCGAGGTGCTGGATCAGGTGGTATCTTCGTACGATCAGTTCCTGACGAAGGTGCAGCCGAGCGAGGTCGGCAAGCCGACGCTGGTGCAATCGGCGTAATGGCTCTGCGAATGTCCGAGGCAACTCCAGCAACCATGCACGATCAACAATAGCGTGAGTTGCCTTCGCTTCGCAGTTGAAGAAACTAGACCAAACGCGATCGATTTGGACGCGTGAATCGCGGCGCAGCCGACCTCAAGGCTGCGCCGCCTAGGCTTCACTTGCGGAGGTTGCTGACGGTAATGAACTACGCACAGCTTCTGACCGGATCGGCAGGCAGCATCGAGACCACGCCGGTCCCGCCGTTCACCCACCACGAGATCCTGGGGCTTGTGCAGCCGTTCACGCGCCGCGGCTATCAGGTCGACCTCGCCGCCAGCGATCGCCTCGCGCGGCGGTTGCTGTTCAGGCCGGTCATGCACGAGGAAGCCGGCCGCGGCGGCATCAACGCGACCGAGCTGCTGCAACTCGACAATCCCCGCCCCGGCCTGCATCAGGTAACCCGCACGCTGAAGCTGGAAGACGGCCTGACCGCGACGCTCGAAACCCAGGGCGACGATCTCGACATCCTGCTGCGGCGGATCGAGCAGGTGCTGCCACAGCAGCAGTTCCGCAGCGTCGAAGGCGCCGTGGTCGCGCTGAGCTATCGCCTCGCCCCGCTGGGCACGCGGCACGCCGCAGGTGATGCCGTGCAGCGCGTGCTGCTGCGTGGGGAGGCCGTGATTGCGGGGTTCCGCGTATTGTTGCGCGGGGCGCTGGTGCGCGGCTATCCGGCCGAGATCGACGTCACGCCAAGCACGCCAGGTGTGGCACTGCCCGAAGATCTGCTCGCCGTGATCGGCTGGGCGTGGTCGCCGCTGCGCAAGAGCAAGGCCGGCTTCACCGGTAAGATCAAGGTGCGCGGCCAGGAGCCGGAGCTCAGCCGGCGCGTCGAAGCCGCGCTGGAAAAGACGGTGGCGCATCTCGCCCGCACCCTGACGCGACCGCCGGCGGCTTACTACGGGAAGCTGCGCGGCGCACGCTGGACGGTGACCTTCCGCCGCGCGATCCCGGCGCTGTTTTTCGGCGGCCTGATCGCCGGCGCCGCCAGCCTGACGCTGATCGACGTGCCGCAGGATTCGATCTTCAACCTGCTGCTGATGGGCGCGCCGCCGCTGTTGATGTTCGGCGCCTTCGGGATGCGCGAGACACCCTCGCTGGAAATTCCGCCGCTGCCGCGGCGCTGGAAGGCCACATGGCTGCCGGAGGCCGAGGCGGCCCCGTCACAGATGGATGCACAAACGACCTGACGAACGAGGACACGATCGATGCACGGCAACCCGATGAACATCCCCCCGGTCTCGATCGCCGCCGCCAAGGCCGCGCTGATCGAGCAATACGCCGACCCAACGCTGCGCCGGCGGGCATCGATGCTGTGGGGCACGCGCGGCGTCGGCAAGTCGTCGATCGTCCGCCAGGTCGCGGCGCATTATCGGGTGCCGCTGATCGATCTCCGACTCACCACGATCGAGCCGGTCGACATCCGCGGCGCGATCTATGCGGATGAGAATCTGGCCAAGACTGTGTGGTTTCCGCCGGAATTCCTGCCGTCGCGCGACCAGCCCGAAGGCGTGCTGTTTCTCGACGAACTCACCGCCGCCGATCAGCGGCTGCAGATTTCGGCCTATTCGCTGATCCTCGATCGCCGCGTCGGCAATTACCACCTGCCCGACGGCTGGCAGGTGGTGGCCGCCGGTAACGCCAGCTTCCACGGCGCGATCAGCCACGACATGGGCACCGCGCTCGCCGACCGCATGTTCCACTTCAACGTGCAGACCGCGATCGACGCCTTCCTCAGCCACGCCATCACCCACGACTTCGCGCCCGAAGTGATGGCGTATCTGAAGATCCGTCCCGACAAGCTCGACGATACCCAGGCGCAGCTCGCCGGCGATCATCTGATCGGCGCCAGCCCGCGCGGCTGGGAGGACATCTCTAACGTCCTCAAATCCGGCTTGTCCGACCACGCCAAGCGGCTGTTCGTGCAGGGCCGGATCGGCGCCGCAAACGCCGCGGAGTTCTTCGGCGTGCTGCGCGAGATCCAGGCCGGCACCGACGTGCTCAAGTTGCTCGCGGCGCGCCCAGGCCCCGAGACCGCGGCGCTGCTGCCGAAGTCGCTCGATGCGCTGTACGGCATGCTGTACGGGCTGCTCGCCGCCAGCGCCGACAAGGACACCCTGGCGCGGGCGCTGGAGATCATCGAGCAACTGCCGGACATCCGCAGCACCGTGCCACTGCCGATCCGCGAAGCACAGACACTGGCGATGGAGCTATTGATGCAGCGCGGGCTGGAGAACGGCCTCGAGGCCGCGATCCTCGACAGCCCGGCCTATGCCCGCTACGCCGACCGCCGGCAATTGGAAGCCGCCGATGCCTGAGCCGGGCGCGCTCTACTGCCACCGCGGCACGCGCGCAATCCAGCGCATGGTGGAATTCGCGCCCTCGACCGGCGGACTGGCGCTGTGGGTGCAACATCGCGATCTGCCGGACGATACACCGGCTGAGACACCCGCCGCGGTGACCGACGGCACCACAGTGTACTACAGCGCCGCGTTCGATCGATTGCCCCTGCCCGACCAGGTCGGACTCGTTGCGCACGAGGTGCTGCACATCGCGCTGCGCCACTCGCAGCGTTTCGTCGAGCTGCAACGTACACAAGGCGACGTCGACCTCGAACTGTTCAACATCTGCGCCGACGCCATCGTCAACACCACGCTGGCGCATCTGAGCTGGCTGCATCTGCCGGACGACGCGGTGATGCTGGAGCAGATCGTATTCAAGGCGCTCGGCCGCGAGCAGCAGCCGGAATCGGCGCTGCTCGAATGGGACGTCGAGAAGCTGTACCGCGCGATCGACGACCGCGACGACGGCACCAGCGGCAAGCAGCAATCCGGCCGGCAATCGCAGCAAGGCTCCAAGGCCGACTCGTCGGGCTCCGGCGGCAAGGATCAGGCCCAATCCCAATCCGGCACGTCGGAGAGCGAGACCGCCCAGCGCAGCGACGGCGCCCGTTCGGCCAAGGTGCGGGCGCTCGGCGCCGGCGGCGCGCGCGACCTGGTGCCGAACCCGGAGGCTCAGTCAGCACCCGAACACGAGGCCGAGCTGGCCCGCGAATGGAGCGAGCGCATTCTGCGCGGCCATGCCGGCGACGGCGCATTCTCGATGCTGCGCGCGCTGATCGCCGATCTGCCGCACAGCCGCACACCGTGGGCTCAGGTGTTGCGGGTGCAGCTTGCGCGCGGCCTTGCCCGCAAGCCGGCGCTGACCTGGTCGCGCCCGACGCGCTCCTACATCGCCAACCAGGGCCGCGCCGGCAATCACCGGATGCCGTTCGAACCGGGCTTCAGCCCGACCAAGAACGAGCCGCGGCTGGCGCTGATCATCGACGTTTCCGGCTCGATCGACGATCAGCTGATGCAGCGCTTCGCCACCGAGATCGAAACCATCATCCGGCGCCAGGAGGCCGGCCTGGTGCTGATCATCGGCGACGAACGGGTGCGGCAGGTCGAGTTCTTCGAGCCCGGACGCCGCTTCGTGCTCAGCGAGATCGAATTTGCCGGCGGCGGCGGCACCAACTTCACGCCGCTGCTCGCCGAGGCCGACCGGCACAAGCCCGATATCACCGTGGTGCTGACCGATCTCGAAGGCCCGGCGGAGTTCAAGCCGCGCTGGCCGGTGATCTGGGCGGTGCCGCAGGAGCATGCCCACGCGGTGCAGCCGTTTGGACGGCTGCTTCCACTCGACTAATAACTTGCGGCGACGACGAGGAGGCCGACGACATGCTGCAGGTGAGAGGCGTACCCCAGACCTGGGACAATATCGCGCCGATTCCGATGGAGTGCGACGCGCCGTTCCTCACCATCAAGGGCGAACTGCCGCGCGAGCTGAACGGCACGCTGTATCGCAACGGCGCCAACCCGCAATTCGTCTCGCCGAACGCGCACTGGTTCTTCGGTGACGGCATGCTGCACGCGTTTCATCTCGAAAACGGCCGCGCTTCGTATCGCAATCGCTGGGTGCGGACGCCGAAATGGCTGGCCGAGCATGCCGCCGGACGGCCGCTGTACGGCGAATTCAACATGCGGCTGAAGGATGCACCGGCCTCGACGCCGCGCGACGGCAACGTCGCCAACACCAACGTGGTGTATCACGCCGGGCGGCTGCTGGCGCTGGAAGAAGCGCATCTGCCGATGCAGATCGAACGTGAGACGCTTGAGACCCGCGGCTATTGCGACTATGGCGGCGCGCTGCAGGGGCCGTTCACGGCGCATCCGAAGATCGACCCGGTCACCGGCGAGATGCTGTTCTTCGGCTACAATGTCGGCCGGCCGCTCGGCCGCGGCATGATGCACGGCGCGATCGATGCCTCCGGCCGGCTGACTCGGCTGGAGCGCTTCAAGGCGCCGTATTCGGCGATGGTGCACGACTTCATCGTCACCGCAAAGCACGTGCTGTTTCCGATCCTGCCGCTCACCGGCAGCATCTGGCGCGCGGTTCGCGGCAAGCCGCCTTATGCCTGGGAGCCGCGCAAGGGCTCGTATGTCGGCGTGATGCCGCGCAGCGGCAGCGTCCGCGACATCCGCTGGTTCCGCAGCGAGCCGTGCTTCGTGTTTCACGTCATGAACGCCTGGGACGAGGGCAACACGATCATCGCCGACGTGATGCAGTCGGAAGCGCCGCCGTTCTTCACCGACACCGACGGCAGGTCGCTCGATCCGGATAAATCTCGCGCGCGGCTGTGCCGCTGGACGTTCGACCTCGCCGGCCGCAGCGACAGCTTCCAGCGCACCTACCTCGACGACATCAACGGAGAATTTCCGCGGATCGACGAGCGCCGCGCCGGCCTGCGCAGCCGCCATGGCTGGTACGCCTGCATGAATCCGGAAGCGCCCGACGTGCTGTCCGGGCTGGTGCATGTCGGCGGCGACGGCGAACGCCGCGCGCGCTACTTCCTGCCGATCGGCGACACCATCGGCGAGCCGGTGTTCGTGCCGCGCAGCAAGGACTCAGGCGAAGCCGACGGCTGGCTGCTCGCGGTGGTGTGGCGCGGCTGCGAGAACCGCAGCGACCTCGCCGTCTTCAACGCCTCCGACATCGCCGCCGGTCCGATCGCTCTGGTCCAGCTCGGCCACCGTATTCCGGACGGCTTCCACGGCAATTGGGTGGCGGCGGACTGAACTCTCGTTAGAGCGCTCAATCGATGGATTGAAGCGGACTGAGCGCTTGCCAAGGTCCTAAAGTCCTCATCCTGAGGAGCCCGGCAAAGCCGGGCGTCTCGAAGGATGAGGAGCCGTATGACTTTCGGCACATGGTTCGAGACGGCGCTCCGCGCCTCCTCACCATGAGGTTGTGCCTGTTGTGAGCGCTCCGAAGCGCGATTCCAGTTCTATCATAAACAGAACTGATCCAGGGAACGCAGGAGCTAACCTGCAAGCCCCACCGCTCATCGGCCGCGATCCTTGTCCTTCAGCAGGCGTCGATAGTACGTGCTTCGATCGATGCCGAGCCGGCGTGCGGCGCGCGAGACGTTGCCGCCGCTGGCATCGAGCGCGGCCTGCAGCGCCGAGCGAGTGTGTTCGGCGAGCGACGTCGGCGGCGGCGCAACGGGCGCTTGGCTCTCCGCCGCACCAACCGCTGCACTGATTTCGGCGGGGAGCGCGGAGACCTCCACCGGATGCCCCGGCTCGCCGAGCACCAGCAGCGCGCGCAGCGTTCCGACCAGCTGCCGATAATTGCCCGGCCAATTGTAAGCCGCGAGCACGCGCTCGACATCAGTGGAGAGCTGAACGCCGGCCTGTTCGCCGCCGAGCTGGCGCCAGAGTTTTCGGACCAGCGCGAGGCGATCCGGGTGATGGCGCACCGGCGGCCGCTCGACGACGTATTGAGCAATCCGGAAGTACAAATCCTGGCGGAACGCGCCGGCGGCCAGCAATGAGCCGAGCGGCTGATGCGTGGCGCAAATCAGCGCGAAATCGACCGGCACCGGCCGGCCGCCGCCGAGCGGCGAGATCTGCTTGTCCTGCAGCACGCGCAGCAGCCGGCTCTGCAGCGACAGCGGCATGTCACCGATCTCATCGAGAAACAGCACGCCGCCATCGGCCTGGCGCAGCAGCCCGGGCGCGCCCTGCCGCCGCGCGCCGGTGAAGGCACCGGCCTCATAGCCGAACAGCTCCGACTCGATCAGCCCTTCCGGCAGCGCTGCACAGTTCACCGGAACGAACGGCTTGTTGCGCCGCGCACTCTCAGCGTGAACCCGGCGCGCGAAGACGTCCTTGCCCGATCCAGTCTCGCCGAGCAGCAACACCGGGATTCCGGCCTCGACGAGCCGCACGGTGCGCGACAGCTGCGCCATCATCTCCGCATCGAGGATCGGCTCGACCTCGCCGGCCGGAGCAGCAGGCACCGGAGCAACGGCGGGCGCAGCCGGCGCGCGCGGGCTGCGCCGCCGCGGTTCGACCAGCCGGCCCCACAGCCGGGTGCCGCGAGGTCCGCGCAGCATTTGAATTTGTTCGGAGGGGCGGACACCCGGCAGCAGCGTTTCCAGTCGTGCGAGGTCGAGCGCCGGCCAATCCAGGTTCATCAGCTCGAGGCCGTGCCGATTGGCACCGATCAGCACGCCATCGGCAAACGCCAGCACGCCCTCGCGCGGCGTGCCGAGCAGCGCGCGGTCGGTGTGCAGCCGCAGCATGGTGCAGTGCTCGAATCCTTCGGTGAAGAACCGGTGCTCGATCTGCTCGGCGGCGAGCCGCATCAGCCCGAGTGCATGGACATGGCGGATCGCGGCCGGCCCGGTCATATCGAGCGCACCGGCCACCACACCGCGCGGATCGATCAGCGGTGCAGCCGCGCAAGCCAGAATGCGATGACGTTCGAAGAAGTGCTCGGCGCCGTGCACCGCAATCGGCTGACGCTCGACCAGCGCGGTGCCGATCGCATTGGTGCCGGTGTCGGCCTCGCTCCAGGAGACGCCGGGCCGCAACGCCACCTGCGCGGCACGGCCCGCAAACTCGCCGGAGCCGATCATATCGAGAACCACGCCGACCGCGTCGGTGAGAATGACGACGCTGTCGGTGAGACGCGCGTCGCCTTGCAGTGCGTTCAGCTCCGGCCGCGCGAGGCGGCCGAGCCTGTCATGGCGTTCCTGCAATTCGCGCAGTTCGCGGGCGGTGGGCGGTTCGACCAGCGGCGAGCGGCTGGCGTCCAGCCCCTGGCCGGCGCAGCGCTGCCACGAGCGCAGGATCGGTGCGGCGAGCATTCCGTCGACGGGACGCCCCTCCCCGAAGAAGCGGCGGCGCGCAGTGACGACGGCATCACGGCTTGATGCGATTGACATGAGCGGATCCTCGGAGTGTTGGATTCTGCAACAGGTGTGGCGTCCAACTGCTGCAAGTATCACACGCAGCCGGAGGTGCTGTCCAGACATCACCACCCGGAGCGAGCGCGCTCCGATCTAGAATCCTCCCAGTCTTTTCAACGAACTGATCAGTTCGGAGGCCAATGGCCGCAGGCGTCCCGCACACCTGGCATGCGTCGTGCGTAGTTCCATCCGCTTCAAAACAAACGGGAGGAAGCCATGAACCTCATCACAACGATGCATCCGGACGCCAGCACGGTGTTCAAGACCCGCTACGGCAACTTCATCGGCGGCCGCTGGGTGGAGCCGGTCGACGGCAGATACTTCGACAACACCACCCCGATCACCGGCGCAAAACTCACCGAAATCCCGCGTTCACAAAAGGAAGATGTCGAACTCGCGCTTGATGCAGCGCACACGGCCAGCATCAGCTGGGCCAAGACCACGACGACAGAACGGTCACTCATTCTCAATCGCATCGCCGATCGGATGGAAGCCAATCTCGATCTGCTCGCGATCGCCGAAACGCTCGACAATGGCAAGCCGATCCGCGAGACGCGTGCTGCCGACCTGCCGCTGGCGATCGATCACTTCCGCTATTTCGCAGGTGCGCTCCGCGCGCAGGAAGGCTCGATCTCGGAGATCGATCACGACACCATCGCGTATCACTTCCACGAACCGCTCGGCGTCGTCGGCCAGATCATTCCCTGGAACTTCCCGCTGCTGATGGCGGCGTGGAAGCTGGCACCCGCGCTCGCCGCCGGCAACTGCGTGGTACTGAAGCCGGCCGAACAGACACCGGCCTCGATCCTGGTGTGGGCCGAACTGGTCGGCGATCTGCTGCCGCCCGGCGTCGTCAACATCGTCAACGGCTTCGGCGTCGAAGCCGGCAAGCCGCTGGCCTCCAGCCCGCGCATCGCCAAGATCGCCTTCACCGGCGAGACCTCCACCGGCCGGCTGATCATGCAATACGCCAGCGAAAACCTGGTGCCGGTGTCGCTCGAACTCGGCGGCAAATCGCCCAACATCTTCTTCGGCGACGTTGCGGCCGAAGACGATCCGTTCTTCGACAAGGCGATCGAAGGCTTCGTGATGTTCGCGCTCAACCAGGGCGAGGTGTGCACCTGCCCGAGCCGCGCGCTGGTGCAGGAGTCGATCTACGAACGGTTCATGGAGCGCGCACTCGCCCGCGTCGCCGCGATCCGCCAAGGCGACCCGCGCGATCCGGCGACGATGATCGGCGCGCAGGCCTCGCAGGAACAGCTCGACAAGATCCTGTCCTACATCGAGATCGGCCGCCACGAAGGCGCCGAACTCCTGGCGGGCGGGGCACGCGCGCAGCTGCCCGGCGATCTCGCCGGCGGCTACTACGTGCATCCGACCGTGTTCCGCGGTCACAACCAGATGCGGATCTTCCAGGAGGAAATCTTCGGTCCGGTAGTGTCGGTCACCACCTTCAAGGACGAAGCCGAAGCGGTGGCGATCGCCAACGACACCCAGTATGGACTCGGCGCCGGCGTCTGGACGCGGGATGGCACCCGTGCCTATCGGTTTGGACGCGCCATCGCCGCGGGCCGGGTGTGGACCAACTGCTACCACGCCTATCCGGCGCACGCGGCGTTCGGCGGCTACAAGCAATCCGGCATCGGGCGCGAGACGCACAAGATGATGCTCGATCACTATCAGCACACCAAGAACCTGCTGGTGAGCTACGGCACCGGGCCGCTCGGCTTCTTCTGAGACGACAACTCATTTCATCGGCGGGTGCACAGCACCCCGCCGCAGCAATGCCGGGCGGCGTATCGCGCCGCCCGCCTAGCGGGGTTTTGCCCTGCAAAAGGAGCGCGTCCGGCTCCACGGCAGCAGCCCAGCCGGACAGCTCATCGACCACCGATCAACAACAAACTCAATGGAAGGAAGCACCAATGACGGCGACTACATTCTTCATCCCCTCCCTCAACCTGTTCGGTGCCGGCTGCGTGTCGAGCGCGGCCGACCAGGCCAAGGCGCGCGGCTTCAAGCGGGCGCTGATCGTCACCGACAGCGGGCTGCACAAGCTCGGCGTGGCCGATCAGATCGCCTCGATGCTGATCGAGCGCAACGTTACCAGCGTCGTGTTCCCCGGCGCCAAGCCGAACCCAACGATCAAGAACGTCGAGGACGGGCTGGCGCTACTGAAGCAGGAGAATTGCGACTGCGTGATCTCGCTCGGCGGCGGTTCGGCGCACGACTGCGCGAAGGGGATCGCGCTCACCGCAACCAATGGCGGCAGTATCAAGGACTATGAAGGCGTCGACCGGTCGGCGCACGCCCAGCTTCCGCTGATCGCCGTCAACACCACGGCCGGCACGGCGAGCGAGATGACGCGGTTCTGCATCATCACCGACGAAGAGCGGCAGGTGAAGATGGCGATCGTCGACCGCCACACCACGCCGCTGCTGTCGGTCAACGATCCGGTGCTGATGCTCGGCAAGCCGCCGGCCCTGACCGCTGCGACCGGCATGGATGCGCTAACGCACGCGATCGAAGCCTATGTGTCGATCGCCGCAACGCCGATCACCGACTCCTGCGCGCTGAAGGCGGTGTCGATCATCTCCAACAGCCTGCGCACCGTCGTCGCCGAGGGCCAAAACCTCGCCGCCCGCGAAGCGATGTCGTATGCGGGCTTCCTCGCCGGGATGGCGTTCAACAACGCCTCGCTCGGCTATGTGCACGCGATGGCGCACCAGCTCGGCGGCTTCTACGACCTGCCGCACGGCGTCTGCAACGCGGTGCTGCTGCCACACGTGCAAGCCTATAACGCGCAGGTCGCGGCGGGCCGGCTGAAGGACGTCGCGCATGCGCTCGGCGTCGATACCACCGGCATGACCGACGCCCAGGGCGCCGACGCCGCGATTCACGCCATCCAGCGGCTGTCCACCGACGTCGGCATTCCATCCGGCCTCGGCGGGCTCGGCATGAAGGAGGCGGACGTGCCGGTTCTCGCCGCCAACGCATTGAAGGATGCGTGCGGCTTCACCAATCCGAAGCAGGCGACGCAGACCGAGATCGAAACCATCTTCCGCGCGGCGGCCTGACCTCGTTTGCGTCGCGGTCGGACACAAACGTCTCCGACCACACCTCGGAGCGGGATGGCTTCTCACCTAACCGCAAGTCATCCCGCTTCGACCAACCGCGTGGACGCACAACATGCGTCCGCGCCTCACCGCCCCCACCGGTCCTGCCAGACCTTCTCGCCGATCAGGCACGACACCCGCGCCGGCCGGTGTTCATCGGCGATCGGGACGATGCGGGCCGGCGGCGTGTGGCCGGCGACCTCCATCACCAGCTTGGTATGGATCGCCTCTTTGAACTTGGCGCGATCCTTGATGCCGACCACGAAGGCGCCGGGACCGCCGATCACGCAATCCTCGTAGTAGTAATCCAGATTTTCGATATCCATCATCGAATAGGACGGCTCTTTCACCATGATCGGCAGGCCGTTGATGACGACGCCCTTGGCGACGGCGGCATCGCGCGCGATCGTCACCGGTTCGCCGTTATTGTTCGGGCCATCGCCGGAGATATCGATCACCCGGCGCAGCCCGTGATACGGGTTCTGTTCGAACAGCGGCAGCGCGAAGTTGATCGCGCCGGAGATCGAGGTTCGCGAGGCACGGCGCAGCGGGGCCTTCAGGATCTCGGCCGCGACCGCATCGGCCGATTCCGGCCCGTCGATAATGTGCCAGGGCAGAATGATTTTCTGATCTGAGGACGCGGCCCACTCGAAATACGTCACCGCGATGCGCCCGGTCGGACCGCTCGTCAGAGTCTTGAGGAATTCGCCGGAGATCAGCGCCTGCGCGTAGCCTTCGCGCTGCACCGCGAGTTCGTCGACATCCATCGAGTAGGAGACATCGACGGCCAACACCAGTTCGACGTCGACCTGTTTGGCGTCGTCACCCGCTGCTGATTGCGGCGCCTGGTTGGGCGCGGCAATCGCGGCGACACCGGCCGCCATCGCAGCGGCGAGCATTCCGATCGAGACCCACCAGCGCATTGCAGCCCTCCGGTCGACCAACCGCGATGGTGACATGCAAAACAGATGACGGAAAGCGGCCCAGCCGGTTCCATTCCGATCACTTTCCAGTCACTGATGATGATCGATCGTGAGTGCGATGCGAAGGACGGCGCTACACGGCTCAACGGCGGGCTGGTTTTCGTCGGGCGGGCGACGCTGTAGGATAGGACCCGCATTGCAGGCATTTCAGCATTTCACGCGGGTCGGCCCCTGATGAGCAACATCGACCTGAAGCCGAAGACCAAGGCCAAAATCAAGGTCGAGCGGCCGAAGCTGCACAAGGTGATCCTGGTCAACGACGACTACACACCGCGCGAATTCGTAGTGTCGGTGCTGAAGGCCGAGTTCCGGATGACCGAGGACCAGGCCTATAAGGTGATGCTCACCGCGCATCAGCGCGGCGTCTGCGTCGTCGGCGTGTTCACCAAGGACGTCGCCGAAACCAAAGCTACTCGCGCCACCGACGCCGGCCGCGCCAAGGGCTATCCGCTGCTGTTTACGACAGAGCCAGAGGAGTAGTTCCGGCGGCGTAGTACCAAAATCGGCGCACCTGTTACCGGAAAAGAGCGTCATCGCCGGGCTCGACCCGGCGATCCATCTCCTGCAATAGGCCGTTCTAGAGCGCTTCATCGATTGTTTGAAGCGGATTTGGCCTTTGCCAAGCGTCCGAAGCCCTCATCCTGAGGAGCCCGGCAAAGCCGGGCGTCTCGAAGGATGAGGAACCACATCGCCTGCGGCGCATGGTTCGAGACGGCGCTTCGCGCCTCCTCACCATGAGGCTCTAAAGGCTGCGACCGCTAGGAAGTTCGGTCCTGATTCTGTCAAAAGCAGAGACGCTCTAGACGCGCGCTGCGCGCGCGATGGATTCGCGGGTAAAGCCCGCGGATGACGCTCGGCAACTTGATGGTTCAGTGTCTCACAGCCCTTCGGCGGCAAGCGGGGTCTCGTCGGTCAGGCCGTGGACGCGCTCGGCGTGGGAGAAGCCGGCCATCGGGAATTCGCCGAGGTCGCTCCAGCCTTCCGAGCACAGCCCGACGAAATCGCTGGAGGCGACCACGGTGCGGCCGAGCCGGGCGGCGAGCCGCTCCAGCCTTGCGGCGAGATTCACCGCCGGGCCGATGCAGGTGAAGTCGAGCCGGTTGCCGCCGCCGATATTGCCGTACAGCACCTGCCCGACATGCAGCGCGACGCCGAAGCGGAAGCTCTCGATGACGTGGGCGCCCTCGACGAAATTCAGATCCGCGATGCTGGCGCGGCATTCATTAGCCGCAGCCAGCATCCGGCCGCAGACCTCGGCGGCGTCGCTGCCGTCATCGGCGATCGGAAACACCGCGAGCAGGCCGTCGCCCATGAACTTCAGCACCTCGCCGCCATGGCCCGCGATCGCCGCGACCTGGCAGTCGAAATACGCGTTCAGCACCTTGACCATGATCTCCGGCGGCAGGCCGTCGGACAGCGCCGAGAAGCCGCGCAGATCGGACA
>NZ_QTKI01000488.1:0-3257 GCF_010820945.1 Rhodopseudomonas sp. BR0C11 | reverse complement strand
CTCGGCATCTGCCCGAAGCGCGCGGTGGTCATGGCCAGCGCGGCGACGCTGGGACGCGGGGAGTATGTGCTGGTGGAAGATCGGAAGAAGGTGGAGGAGGCGGTAAAGGCTCTGAGTGATCAGGTAGACGGCTGAAGCTCTGCCGACCGAGGTAGAATATATCGCCCCGTCTACGCGACCTTCGGCTGTGCCACTAAGCTGATGCCGAGTGCGTGCAGCACCTTCAGCACGGTCGCAAATTCGGGTTTCGCGCCGCCGCCGAGCGCGCGGTACAGGTTCTCTCGGGACAGGCCTGTGTCTTCCGCGACGCCGCTCATACCCTTGGCGCGCGCGACAGCGCCAATCGCCTTGGTGATGAGTGCCGGATCCTCAGATGCGAAGGCTTCGGTCAAATAGTCCGCGATCATTTCGGGACTATCGAGATAGTCAGCAGCGTCGAACGGCGTCGTGCTCACCATGTTCAATCCTCCAACTCTCTTGCCAGTCGCTTCGCGGTGGCGATATCCGCCGCCTGTGAGCTCTTGTCGCCGCCACAGAGCAGTACGACCAGAGTTGCGCCGCGCTCAACGAAATACACCCGATAACCTGGCCCGTAGTGGACGCGGAGCTCGCTGACACCCTCGCCAATAGGAGCGACATCGCCAGGATTCCCTAGCTCCAGCCGGTCGAGCCTCAAAAGGATTCGAACGCGAGCCCGGCTGTCTCTCAGATTTCGCAACCAGCGCTCGAACTCTTGCGTCTTTCGGATCGTCGACATCCGGTCGCCCTCATTTGTAGCTTAAGCGCTACAATTGGCCTTTGCAACCGGGGGCCAGCTACCTCTTCTTCCATCCACCCCGCTTTCCCGGCGCGCCGCCGGTCGAGCGCGGGGAGGGGCCGAATTCGGGGCCGGCTTCGCGGCTGGAGGTCGGCTGATAGATCTTGCTCTCGGTGCCCGGGCCCATTTCGTCGAGCGTGGGCTTGCGTGGCTTGGGGCGCTGGACTTTCTTGAATTCGTGAAAGCCGGCGATGCCCATTTCGTCGAGGTCGGGCTTGTGGACTTTTGACGCTGTGCCTGGGGTACCCCCACTCCGGCCTTCGGCTGACCCTCCCCGCAAGGGGGAGGGTGACGAGACGGCGCCGCCTCGCGAAACACTGTCGCCCGACGCGCCGCGCGCTCCAGCCTTGCCGCGTCCGCCTTTGCCAGCGTCGGCCGGCAAATTCGCGGCGTCGCCGTAGCGCTTGGCGCCGGCGTAGCTGCCGGCTTTGTCAGCAACCTTGCGCTGTTTCACCGTCGGATCGTCGATCACTGCGAGCTCGGTGGCGCGCAGGCGTTTGACTTCGTCGCGCAGGCGGGCGGCTTCTTCGAAGTTCAGGTCGGCGGCGGCTTCGCGCATCCTGGTTTCGAGATCGGCCAGCACCGCCTCGAAATTGTGGCCGATCACTGCGGCGTCGTCGGTGAAGCCGGCGCCCTTGCCGTCGCCGATTTCGACCAGCACGTGGTCGCGCTCGTACACGCTGTTCAGAATATCGCCGATCGACTTCTTGACGCTCTCCGGCGTGATGCCGTGCGCGGTGTTGTATTCGATCTGTTTCTCGCGGCGGCGATTGGTCTCGTCGATCGAACGCTGCATCGAGCCGGTGATCTGATCCGCGTAGAGGATCACCTTGCCGTCGACGTTGCGCGCCGCGCGGCCGATGGTCTGGATCAGCGAGGTCTCGCTGCGCAGGAAGCCTTCCTTGTCGGCATCGAGGATCGCCACCAGCGCGCATTCCGGAATGTCGAGGCCTTCGCGCAGCAGGTTGATGCCGACCAGCGCGTCGAACGCCCCGAGCCGCAGGTCACGGATGATCTCGATGCGCTCGATGGTGTCGATGTCTGAGTGCATGTAGCGCACGCGGATGCCCTGCTCGTGCAGGAACTCGGTGAGGTCCTCGGCCATGCGCTTGGTCAGCACGGTAATCAGCGTGCGATAGCCGCGCGCCGCGGTGGCGCGGACTTCGCCGACGAGATCGTCGACCTGGGTGCGGGCCGGGCGAATGTCGACCGGCGGATCGATCAGACCGGTCGGGCGAATGACCTGTTCGACGAACACGCCGCCGCTCTCGTTCAGCTCCCACGCCGCCGGCGTTGCCGACACCGCGACGGTCTGCGGCCGCATCATGTCCCATTCTTCGAAGCGCAGCGGCCGGTTGTCCATACAGGACGGCAGCCGGAAGCCATATTCGGCGAGCGTCGCCTTGCGGCGGAAGTCGCCTTTGAACATCGCGCCGATCTGCGGGATCGAGACGTGGCTTTCGTCGGCGAACACCAGCGCGTTGTCGGGCACGTATTCGAACAGTGTCGGCGGCGGCTCACCCGGCCGGCGGCCGGTGAGGTAGCGTGAGTAGTTCTCGATGCCGGCGCAGCTGCCGGTCGCTTCCATCATCTCGATGTCAAACGTGGTGCGCTGCTCCAAACGCTGCGCTTCGAGCAGGCGGCCCTGCGCGTGCAACTGGTCGAGCCGCCATTTCAGCTCGGTCTTGATCGAGGAGATCGCCTGGATCAGCGTCGGCCGCGGCGTCACATAGTGCGAATTGGCATAGATCTTGACGAACTCCAGCTCGTCCTGCTTGTGGCCGGTGAGCGGGTCGAATTCCTCGATGCCCTCAATCTCGTCGCCGAACATCTTCACCCGCCAGGCGCGATCCTCGTAGTGCGCCGGGAAGATGTCGATGACGTCGCCGCGCACCCGGAAGGTGCCGCGGGTGAAGTCGGCCTGGGTGCGCTTGTACTGCAGCGCGACCAGATCGGCGATCAGTTGACGTTGATCGATGCGTTCGCCGCGCTTCAGCGCGAAGGTCATCGCCGTATAGGTCTCGACCGAGCCGATACCGTAGATGCACGACACAGAGGCGACGATGATGACGTCGTCGCGTTCCAGCAGCGCGCGGGTGGCGGCGTGGCGCATCCGGTCGATCTGCTCGTTGATCGACGAATCCTTCTCGATATAGGTGTCGGTGCGCGGGACGTAGGCTTCCGGCTGGTAGTAGTCGTAATACGAGACGAAATACTCGACGGCGTTGTCGGGAAAGAAGTTCTTGAACTCGCCGTAGAGCTGCGCCGCCAGCGTCTTGTTCGGCGCCAGGATGATGGCCGGGCGCTGTGTTGCCTCGATCACCTTGGCCATGGTGTAGGTCTTGCCCGAGCCGGTGACGCCGAGCAGCACCTGGGTGCGATCGCTGCGGTCGATGCCTTCGACCAGCTCCTTGATCGCCTGCGGCTGGTCACCGCGCGG
>NZ_QTKI01000487.1:0-3263 GCF_010820945.1 Rhodopseudomonas sp. BR0C11 | reverse complement strand
CGCCGTTGGTGAGCGCGCCTTTGATGTGCGCGCGCAGCTCGTGCGGCCGGTTGAGGATCGCGATCATCGCCAGGTTGAGCATGCTGCGGGTCTTCTTCGGCAGCCCGTCGCGTCCCCAGATCGCGCCCCAGCAATACTCGGTGACGAGTTCCTGGAACGGCTTGTTGAAGTCGTCGGCGTTCTTCAGCGCGTTCTCGACATAGGCCTCGCCCAGCACCGCCTTGCGGATCTCCAGCCCCTTGTCGTGCGTCGTCTTGTCCATTGCGCGTCCTCTGGTGGGAAGTTCGCCGGAACACTACGGGGCACCGGCTGTGCCGTCACGCGTTCGTGTCGCGGTGTGATGCGCGCAGTGGTGGCGCAGGACGGTGCCTCATTGCCGCCGTTGTGCTACGCTCGTGTGAGCAGCAACCCGGAGAGATGGTTGAGCGGCAGCATTCCCGATCCGTCGCAGGCCCCGCACGATGAAGAGGCGGTCGCGCGGCTGCACCTGGACAAGGCGATCGGGCGCGCGACGCTGGCGATTGCCTGGGAGCGCGCGTGGCCGCATCTGGCGCGGCTGATGAGCGTCGCCGGCCTGTTCCTGGCGCTGTCCTGGGCCGGGCTGTGGCTGGTGCTGCCGTTCTCGGCTCGCATCGTCGGCTTGGTGCTGCTGGCTGCCCTCGCGCTCGGCGCGCTGATCCCCGCCATCAGGTTCCGTTGGCCGAGCCGCGACGAGGCGCTGGCGCGGCTCGACCGCAATACCGGCCTGAAGCATCGCCCGGCGACGGCGCTCGGCGACACGCTGGCGTCCGGCGATCCGGTGGCGCGCGCGCTGTGGCAGGCGCAGCGCGACCGCACGCTGGCGACGATCCGCGGCCTCAAGCCCGGCCTGCCGTCGCCGCGGCTGCCGATCCACGATCCCTGGGGGCTCCGCGCCCTGGTGGTGATCCTGCTGGTCGCGACCTTCTTTGCCGCCGGCGAGGAGCGCACCCCGCGGGTGATGGCGGCATTCGACTGGAAGGGCGCGATGGCGCCCTCGACCGTCCGGGTCGATGCCTGGGTGACGCCGCCGGTCTATACCAACAAGCCGCCGATCATTCTCACCGCCGCCTCCAACAAGGACCTCGGCACCCCGGGCAGCGGCCCGCTGCCGGTGCCGGTCGGCTCGACTCTGCTGGTGCGCTCCAGCGGCGGCGATCTCGACATCGCGGTCAGTGGGGGCGTGGTCGAGGTCAAGCCGGACAGCGAAGCCCCCAAGGGCACCAGCGAAAGGCATTTCCGCATCACCGGCGACGGTACCGCGCGGGTCCGGGCGCCGTCGAGCGAAGCGCCGTGGAGCTTCACCGCCACCCCGGACAAGCCGCCGGCGATTGCGCTCGCCAAGGAGCCGCAGCGCCAGGCGCGCGGTTCGCTGCAGCTGTCTTACAAGCTCGAAGACGATTACGGGGTGACCGAGGCCGAGGCGCAGTTCGCCGCAGCGCCGCCGGCCAAGGCCCCGGGCACGAAGCCCGCGGATGCGCCGCGGCCGCTGTTCGAAGCGCCGCAGTTCAAGCTGGTGCTGCCGAATGCCCGCACCCGCGCCGGCGTCGGTCAGACCGTCAAGGACTTCAGCGAAGATCCCTATGCGGGCGCCGAAGTCACGCTGACGCTCACCGCCAAGGACGAGGCCGGCAACCAAGGCCACAGCGAGCCGTTCACGATGCGGCTGCCGGAGCGGCTGTTCACCAAGCCGCTGGCGCGCGCGCTGATCGAGCAGCGCCGCATCCTGGCGCTCGATGCCAATGCCAATAGCCAAGTGTATGCCGCGCTCGATGCGCTGCTGATCGCGCCGGAAGTGTTCACGCCGGATGCCGGCCAGTATCTCGGGCTCTACACCATAGCCGATCAGCTCGAACGCGCCCGCACCGACGACGCGCTGCGCGAGGTGGTGAGCAATCTGTGGTCGCTGGCGGTGTTGATCGAAGACGGCGATGCGTCGGATGCCGAGAAGGCGCTGCGTGCCGCGCAGGATGCGCTGAAAGACGCGCTGGAGCGCGGGGCGCCCGACGACGAGATCAAGCAGCTCACCGACAAGCTGCGCGCCGCGCTCGACGCCTATATGCGTCAGCTCGCCCAGCAGCTTCGCAACAATCCGCAGCAGCTCGCCCGCCCGCTCGATCCGAACACCAAGGTGATGCGGCAGCAGGATCTCGAGAACATGCTCCAGCGGATGGAGCGGCTGTCTCGCTCCGGCGACAAGGAAGCCGCCAAGCAGCTGCTCGATCAGCTCGCGCAGATGCTGGAGAACCTGCAGATGGCGCAGCCCGGCCAGGGCGGCGACAGCGGCGACATGGAGCAGGCGCTCAACGAGCTCGGCGACATGATCCGCAAGCAGCAGCAGCTCCGCGACAAGACCTACAAGCAGGGCCAGGATCAGCGCCGCGACCGGATGCGCGGCCAGGACGGCGAGCAGAACCTCGGCGATCTGCAGCAGGATCAGCAGAACCTGCACGACCGGCTGCGCAAGCTGCAGCAGGAGCTCGCCAAGCGCGGCCTCGGCCAGAGCCCGCGCGGCGACAAGGGCGAGCAGGGACAGCAAGGGCAGCAGGGCCAGCAAGGCGAGGGTGGTCTCGATCAGGCCGACTCGGCGATGGGCGATGCCGAAGGCCGGCTCGGCGACGGCAATGCCGATGGCGCGGTGGACTCACAAGGCCGCGCGCTGGAAGCGCTGCGCCAGGGCGCGCAGAAACTCGCCGAAGCGATGCAGCAGGGTGACGGCGACGGTCAGGGCGATGGCCAGGGCAACCGCCCTGGCCGCCAGCAGAGCGGTGCCAATCAAACCGATCCGCTCGGCCGGCCGCTGCGCGGCCGCGACCTCGGGGACGATCTCACCGTCAAGATCCCCGGCGAAATCGACGTCCAGCGCGTCCGCCGTATTCTCGAAGAACTCCGCCGCCGCCTCGGCGACTCCGGCCGCCCGCAGATCGAACTCGACTACATCGAGCGGCTGCTGAAGGATTACTAAGCGATCAACCCACCCCGAGCACGGAGCAACCTGTCCCGCCTGCGGGAGATGTCAACGCGCGTAGCGCGGCGGGTGAGGGCACTCCTCTCAGCGAGGAACTAGAGTATTTCTGGCTTCGACAGAATCAGGACCGCACCTCCTAGCGGTCGCAATTTGCAGAGCCTCATGGTGAGGAGGCGCGAAGCGCCGTCTCGAACCATGCGCCGCAGGCGATGTGTCTCCTCATCCTTCGAGACGCCCGGCTTTGCCGGGCTCCTCAGGATGAGGACTTCGGACGCTT
>NZ_QTKI01000486.1:0-3267 GCF_010820945.1 Rhodopseudomonas sp. BR0C11 | reverse complement strand
GTTGAAGAACGAGCCGATCATCGCGTAGCGCATCGATCGACCCGTGGTCAGCGGCGCTTCGCAGCACGCACCGATCGCGCGCCAGCGCACCGCGTTGACGAACAGCTGGAAGATCGTTGCAGCGACGGCAGCCGCCAGCCAGCCCAAGCTGGTCGCATCGATCCGTGCGGCGAGGGCGGCAAAATCGGTCTTTCGGAGCGCCAGATACAAGAGCGCCGCTGAAACCAGGATCTTGGCTGCTGAAAGCAGAAACCGGCGCATGAGAGATCGCTGGGGTCGGAAGTTAACAGGTCGTCAAGAGCGAGCGGCGCCCGGCCATCACGAAAGTTGCCGCCTTGGTAGGGACTTGCGTCCGATCTGGCAATAGCGCCCCGGTTCCCCTTGCCGCTTCGGTAGCCGGCTGGCTAAACAGGCGCGCATCGGATCGCGAGGGGCGGAAACGAGATGGCAGAGACAGCGGTCCTGGTCACGGGCGCAGCAGGCTTCATCGGCTATCACATCGCCCGGGAGCTGTTGCAGGCGGGGCATGCGGTCGTCGGCCTGGACAGCCTCAACACCTATTATGACCCGGCGCTGAAGCAGGCGCGGCTCGATCTGCTGACGCCTTATCCGTGTTTCAGCTTCGTTCATGCCGATCTGTCCGACCGGAGGACGATCGCGGACTTGTTTGCAAACCACCGTTTTCCGGTGGTGATCCACCTCGCCGCCCAGGCCGGGGTCCGACATTCGCTCAGCCATCCACACGATTATGCGGACTCCAATCTGGAGGGCTTCCTTAACGTGCTGGAAGGCTGCCGCCACAATGGCTGCGGCCACCTGATCTATGCCTCCTCGTCGTCGGTCTACGGCGCCAACACCAAGCTGCCGTTCTCGGTGGATGATCCGACCGACCACCCGATCAGCCTGTATGCAGCGACGAAAAAGGCCAATGAATTGATGGCGCATTGCTACAGCCATCTGTACCGGCTGCCGACCACCGGCCTGCGGTTCTTCACGATCTACGGACCATGGTACCGGCCTGATATGGCCCTGTACCTGTTCGCCAAGGCCATCACCGAAGGCCGTCCGATCAAGCTGTTCAACCACGGCCAGATGCGGCGCGACTTTACGTTCATCGATGACGTTACGCGCGTTGTGACACGGTTGATGGAGCTGGTGCCGACCGCTCAGCCCGGCCAGAACGGCGGCGCGCCCGCCCGGGTCTACAACGTCGGCAATCACAGCCCCGAAGAGCTGATGCACGTGGTGGCGCTGCTCGAGGATGCGCTCGGCCGGCCTGCCGTCAAGGAGATGCTGCCGATGCAGCCGGGCGACGTGCCGGCGACGTTTGCGGATGTCGAAGCCCTGGTCCGGGACGTCGGCTTCCGGCCTTCGACCCGGATTGAGGATGGGGTCCGCGCTTTCGTGACCTGGTTTCGCGACTACCACCGGGTGTAGTTTTCTGCGTCTAATTCGCAGCTTTGATGTTTCGTGTAATCAATTGAATCAAAACGTGTTTGGGTAGGTTTCCCGAACGTTCGCCACATCTGTGGCCGCGTGCTAGGAAGCCGCACCTTCAATTTCCAAGGCGCGATGCCATGACTTCCAGCACTGAAACGGCCAAGACCCCCTCACTCCGGATCGGCGTCATCGGCGCCGGGGTGATGGGAACCAACCACGGCCGGGTGCTGGCGGGACTGCCGGGAGTGACGCTGGTTGGGATCGTCGATCCGATGCCCGAGCATCGCGACCGCGCGATCGAGCTGATTGGCTGTAAGACCTTCGCAACGCTCGACGAATTGCTCCTCGCCGGGGTTGACGCGGTGACCATCGCGGCCCCCACCCACCTGCACCATGAAGTGGCGCTGACCTGCATCGATCGCGGTATTCACGTGTTGGTCGAGAAGCCGATCGCCTCGACGGTGGCCGAAGGCCGCGAGATCGTCGCCGCCGCCGAGAAGGCCGGCGTCACGCTGATGGTCGGCCATGTCGAGCGCTTCAATCCCGCGGTTGCGGCGATCAAGCAGGCGATTCGCGACGAGGACATCCTGTCGATCGGCATCACCCGGGTCGGCCCGTTCCCGCCACGGATGTCCAATGTCGGCGTCGTCATCGACCTCGCGGTCCACGACATCGACCTGATCCGGTGGTTCACCGACTCGGAAATCACCGAGGTGCAGCCGCAGCTCTCCAGCGCCATCGCCGAGCGCGAGGACATTGCGCTGCTGCAATTCCGCACCGCCTCGGGCGTGCTCGCGCACATCAACACCAACTGGCTGACGCCGTTCAAGGCCCGCACCGTCACCGTCGCGACACGCGGCAAATACGTGATGGGCGATCTGCTCACCCGTCAGGTCACCGAGTGCTTCGGCTTCAAGGCGGACGGCAGCTATTCGATGCGTCATCTGCCGGTCGGCCACGACGAGCCGCTGCGCGCCGAACTGATCGGCTTCATCAATGCGGTTCGCGCCAAGCTGCCGCCGCCGGTCACCGGCGAAGAGGGCGTCGCCAGCCTCGAAATCGCGATCAAGTGCCTCGATCAGCCGGCCCGGCCCGCAGCGAGCGCGACTGCGCCCCGCCGCGCCGCCGGCTAGACCGACTTCGCGACCCTTCTCAGCGCTTTCCCGTCATCCGAACCCGGCAGGACCCATGAATCAGCATCTCCGCAACGACCCGGTGCCCTTCATCGATGTCGGCGCTCAGCGCCGCAGGTTAGGGGCCGGCATCGACAAGGCGGTCGGCAAGGTGCTGAACCACTGCCAGTTCCTCAACGGTCCGGAAGTGATCGAGCTGGAGGCGAAGCTCGCCGCCTTCGCCGGTGCGCGCCATGTCGTGACCTGCTCCAGCGGCACCGATGCGCTGTTGATGGTGCTGATGGCCAAGGGCATCGGTCCTGGCGACGCAGTGCTGTGCCCCTCCTTCACCTTCTGCGCGACCGGTGAAGCGGTTGCGCTGACCGGCGCGACGCCGCTGTTTGTCGATGTCGACGAGGTCACGTTCAACATCGACATCGCCTCGCTGAAGCGCGGCATCGGCACCGCCAAGAAGCTCGGCTTGAAGCCGCGCGCGATCATTCCGGTCGATCTGTTCGGCCAGGCTGCTGATCACACCGCGGTCGGCGCCGTTGCGGCGGACGAAGGGCTGTTCGTGCTCGACGATGCGGCGCAGGGCTTCGGCGCCAGCCACCGTGGCAAGAAGCTCGGCAGCTTCGGCCTCGCCCCCGCCCCCAGCGTCTTTCCGGCCAAGCCGCCCGGCTGCTTCGGCGACGGCGGCGCGAGCTTCCCCGAT
>NZ_QTKI01000485.1:0-3269 GCF_010820945.1 Rhodopseudomonas sp. BR0C11 | reverse complement strand
CCCGCCGCTTCTCCGGCACCATCGCGGTCGGCGGCGTCGATGTCACCGCGCTGCGCCCGGATCAGCGGGCGCGCGCCGGGATCGGTTGGGTGCCGCAGGAGCGCAACATCTTCAAGTCGCTCACCGTCGAGGAGAACCTCACTGCGGTGGCGCAGCCGGGGCCGTGGACGGTGGCGCGGGTGTACGAGATGTTTCCGCGGCTTGAGGAGCGCCGCAGCAATTTCGGCAATCAGCTCTCGGGCGGCGAGCAGCAGATGCTGGCGATCGGCCGTGCGCTGACGCTCAATCCCAAGGTGCTGCTGCTGGACGAGCCGACCGAGGGCCTCGCGCCGATCATCGTTGACGAATTGCTAACCGCGCTCGGCACCATCACCCGCTCCGGCGGCATCGGCTCGATCATCGTCGAGCAGAACGCGCGAAAAATCCTCCAGCTCGCGGATCGGGTTGTGATATTGGAACGCGGCGCGATCGTGCATGATGCGGCGAGCGCGGCGCTGAAGGATGATGCCGCAACGCTGGAGCGCTATCTGGGCGTCTCCGGCGGAGCCAAGAGCTGACCTTGGGGAGTGAAAATGACGCAAAGAACAAAGCCACCGTTCCGCGCCGACGAGGTCGGCAGCCTGCTGCGGCCGCAGAAGATCAAGGAAGCCCGCGCCAAGCTGGAGAAGGGCGAGATCACCGCCGCCAATCTGCGCGAGATCGAAGACATGGAGATCGAGAAGGTCGTCCATAAGCAGTCGGCGATCGGGCTGAAGCTCGCGACCGACGGCGAGTTCCGCCGCTCATGGTGGCACTTCGACTTCCTGAGCCATCTCACCGGCTGTGAGCTCTACCATCCCGACACCGGCATTCAGTTCGCCGGCGTGCAGACCCGCAACGATTCGATCCGCGTCATCGGCAAGCTCGACTTCCCCGATGACCATCCGATGCTCGATCACTTCCGCTTCCTCAAGAAGCACGCCGACATCGCGCATGTGACGCCGAAGATGACCATTCCGTCGCCGGCCGTGCTGCATTTCCGCGGCGGCCGCAAGGCGATCTCCAGCGAGGTTTATCCGGATCTCGATGGCTTCTTCCAGGATCTCGCCAAGACCTATCGCAAGGCCGTGAAAGCGTTCTACGACGCCGGCTGCCGCTATCTGCAGTTCGACGACACCGTGTGGGCGTATCTGTGCTCGCAGGACGAATTGCAGAAGGCGCGTGCCCGCGGCGACAATCCGGACAATCTGCAGCAGATCTATGCGCGGGTGATCAACTACGCGATCGCCGATCGGCCGGCCGACATGGTGATCACCACTCACGTCTGCCGTGGGAATTTCCGCTCGACCTGGATTTCGTCCGGTGGCTACGAGCCGGTGGCGGAGACGCTGCTCGGCGGCATCAACTACGATGGCTACTTCCTGGAGTACGACTCCGAGCGCGCCGGCGGGTTCGAGCCGCTGCGTTTCCTGCCCAAGGGCAACAAGGTCGTGGTGGTCGGCGTCATCACCTCGAAGTTCGGCGAATTGGAGAGCAAGGACGCGATCAAGCGCCGGCTCGAAGAGGCGTCGAAATTCGTGCCGCTCGAACAGCTGGCGCTGTCGCCGCAATGCGGCTTCGCCTCGACCGAAGAGGGCAACATCCTGTCCGAGCAGGAGCAGTGGGACAAGCTGCGCCTGGCTGTGGAAGTGTCCTGGGACGTCTGGGGCAAGTAAGCGGTCCGCTTGAGCTTTTGTATCTGCGTGATGGCCGGGCTTGTCCCGGCCATTTGCGTTTCAAACGAGAGCAGTCATTCCGGGGCGCTCGCGAAGCGAGCGAACCCGGAATCCAGAAATTGTTGCGACGCCGGGTGCGCCACAACTGCGAGATTCCGGGTTCACGCGCTACCGCGCGTGCCCCGGAATGACGGAGAAGAGGGAGTGACGACGCGCCTATCGCCTGCCGTCAATCGATCCCGAGATACGCCGCCTTCACCTTCGGATCGGTGAGCAGCTCCGCGGCGGGGCCGGCGTGAACGATGCGGCCGGTTTCGATCACGTAGCCGCGGTCGGCGATTTCGAGGGCGGCCGCGGCGTTCTGTTCGACCAGCAGGATGGTGATGCCACTGTTGCGCATCGCCACCACGGCGTCGAGGATCTGGTCGACCAGGATCGGCGACAGCCCGAGCGAGGGCTCATCGAGGAGCAGCAGCTTGGGCTGGCCCATCAGGGCGCGGCCGATCGCCAGCATCTGCTGCTGGCCGCCGGACAGGCCGCTGGCTTGCTGGTCGCGCTTGTCCTTCAGGATCGGAAACATCGCATAGACGCGCTCGCGGTCGGCCTCGATGCCGCCGTCTTTGCGCAAATAAGCGCCGAGCCTGAGATTGTCTGCGACACTGAGCGGGCCGAAGATCTGGCGCCCCTCGGGCGACTGGGTGATGCCGAGGCCGACGCGCTTGTGCGGCGCCAGCTTGTCGATGCGTTGGCCGAGAAACCGGATTTCTCCGCCGGACACCGGCTGCACGCCGGACAGCGCCCGCAGCAGCGTTGTCTTGCCAGCGCCGTTGGAGCCGATCAGCGCGACGACTTCGCCGGCACGCACCTCGAGGCCGATGCCTTTGAGCACGTCGATCCGGCCGTAGCCGCTGTGCAGGTCCTTTACTTCAAGCACGCGCCGCCTCCCGCGCGCCGTGGCGTCCGAGATAGGCTTCCGCCACCAGCGGATTGTGCCGCACCTCGTCGGGCGTCCCTTCGACCAGCATTCGGCCCTGATTGAGCACCAGGATGCGATGCGAGATCTTCATCACCAGCTTCATGTCGTGTTCGACCAGCACCACCGCGATGCCCTGCTCGGCGACGCGGCAGATCAGGCGGTCGATTTCCTCGGTCTCGACCGAATTGCACCCGGCTGCCGGCTCATCGAGCAGCAGCACCCGCGGCTCGGCGGCGAGCGCGCGGGCGATCTCCAGCCGCTTGCTCGCGCCATACGACAACGAGCCCGCCGCGACGTCGGCGACGTCGCGTAGGCCGACCTGATCGAGTAGCGTCAGCGCTGCCGCGCGGGTGGCGCGGTTCTGCCGCGTCACCGAGGGCAGGCGCAGTAGATCGGCAAACAGGCTGCAGCGCTCCTGCAGATGCCGCCCGACCATCACGTTCTCGGCGGCGGTCATGCGGTGGAAGATCTGCAGGTTCTGGAAGGTGCGCGACAGCCCGCGGGTGGCGAGTTCGTCCGGCGGCAGGCCGGTGACGTCGCTGCCGTCGAGCTCGATCCGGCCGTGGTCGGCGGCGTACATGCCGGAGACGACATTGAAC
>NZ_QTKI01000484.1:0-3272 GCF_010820945.1 Rhodopseudomonas sp. BR0C11 | reverse complement strand
GCGCGCTGCGTCATTCGCCTGGGAGTCCACGGCGTTTCCGATGCTCACCGGCACGCTGGTCACCGCGGCGGGCTTTCTGCCGGTCGGCATGGCGGCGAGCGGCACCGGCGAATATGCCGGCAGCATTTTCTGGGTGGTCGGCATTGCGCTGCTGGCGTCGTGGGCTGTGGCGGTGATCCTGACGCCGTATCTCGGCTTCGTGTTGTTGCCGCACTCGCTGAGCACCGGCACCGCGCACGCGGTCTATGACAACGGCCTGTATCGACGCTTTCGCAGCGTCGTCACCTGGTGCATCCATCACCGCCTGATCGTGATCGGCATCACCATCGCGGCGTTCGCGATCTCGATCGTCGGCTTCGGCAAGATTCAGCGGCAATTCTTCCCGACCTCCGACCGCACCGAGCTGTTTGTCGAATTGCGGCTGCCGGGCGGCAGCGGGATCGAGGCGACGCTCGCCAATGCCCAGCAGGCCGAAGCGCTGGTCGCAAGTGATGACGACGTCGTCACCTGGAGCACCTATGTGGGCAAAGGCCCGCCGCGTTTTCTGCTCAACGTCAATCCCGAACTGCCGAACGAGTCGTACGGCGAACTCGTCATCGTCACCAAGGACAGCGCCGCGCGCGAGCGGGTGAAGCGCAAGATCGAGCAGGCCGTCGCCGATGGCGCGATCGCCGGCGCGCGGGTGCGGGTGAAGCGGCTGGCCTATGGTCCTCCGATCAAGTTTCCGGTGCAGTTCCGGGTGATCGGCGAGGACCCGAACACGGTGCGATCGATCGCCTACCAGGTCCGCGATATCATGCGCGGCAATCCGAACGTGATCGAGCCGCAGCTCGATTGGAACGAGCAGATGCCCTCGGTGCGTCTGGTGGTCGATCAGGATCGAGCGCGGGCGCTCGGGCTCGATCCGCAGACGATCTCGCAGACCTTGCAGATGCTGATGACCGGCGCGCCGGTGACCACCGTGCGTGACCGGACCGAGAAGGTCGTGGTGGTGGCGCGGGCGATCGCGGCGCAGCGCAACGATCTCGGCGCCATCGACGATCTCACTGTGCTGTCGCGCAATGGCGTGCCGGTGCCGCTGTCGCAGATCGCCGAGATCCGCGAAGGCCACGAGGAGGCGATCCAGTGGCGGCGCGACCGCGACATGGCAATCACCGTGCGCAGCGATGTACGCGATGGCGTGCAGGCGCCGTTCGTCTCGTCGGTGGTGTGGGGCGCGCTGGCCGATCTGCGCCAGCACCTGCCGGCCGGCTACCGGATCGAACTCGGCGGGGCGATCGAGGACTCGTCGAAAGCCAACGGTGCGTTGTTCGCGGTGGTGCCGGCGATGCTGGTGGTGATGCTGACCGTGCTGATGCTTCAGCTGCAGAGCTTCGCCAAGCTGGCGTTGGTGTTGCTGACGGCGCCGCTCGGCCTGATCGGCGCCTGCGCCGGGCTGCTGCTGTTCGGCAAGCCGTTCGGCTTCGTCGCGCTGCTCGGACTGATCGCGCTCGCCGGCATGATCATTCGCAACTCGGTGATTTTGGTCGACCAGATCGAGCAGGACATCGCGGCGGGGCATCCGCGCGAGGAGGCGATCGTCGGCGCCACCGTTCGCCGGGCGCGGCCGGTGGTCCTGACCGCACTTAGTGCCGTGCTGGCGATGATCCCGCTGACGCGGTCGAGCTTCTGGGGCCCGATGGCGGTCGCGATCATGGGCGGGCTGCTGGTCGCCACCGTGCTGACGCTGCTGTTTCTGCCGGCGCTGTACGCGGCGTGGTTCTGCCGCGATCCGGCCTCGACATCATCGCTGCGGCAACGCGTCGGCGGGCTCCTGGAGGCGGCCCGCGCCAGGTTCAGCGCATCGCTCCCGGCGATCCTGCGCCGGCGCGCGGAATCTGGACGCTGACTGCTCCCTCGCCGCGCGGGGAGGGCAGTGCCAGAACGGGCTGGAAATCGCCGGATTCCCGGGCTACCAGCAGCCTTGACGCCGCCAGCCAATCCGCCGACATACTGAAATATGCAGCTTCATCAGCCACATCGCTTCTCCGTCGCGCCGATGATGGAGTGGACCGACAGCCCCTGTCGGGTCTTCCATCGGCTGCTGACCAAGCGTGCGTTGCTCTACACCGAGATGGTCACCACCGGAGCGGTGATCCACGGGGACCGGCAGCGGCTGCTCGGCTTCGATGCGAGCGAACATCCGCTGGCGCTGCAGCTCGGCGGCTCCAATCCGAACGACCTCGCCACCTCGGCGAAGATCGGCGAGGACTTCGGCTACGACGAGATCAACATCAACGTCGGCTGTCCGTCCGATCGGGTGAAGGAGGGCCGGTTCGGCGCCTGCCTGATGGCGGAGCCGGAGCTGGTTGCCGAGGGCGTCGCCGCGATGAAGCGCGCCGTCTCTGTGCCGGTGACGGTGAAGTGCCGGATCGGGATCGACGATCAGGACCCCGAAGTCGCGCTCGACGCGCTGGCGCGCGCGGTGGTCGCAGCCGGCGCCGACGCGCTGATCGTGCACGCCCGCAAGGCGTGGCTGAACGGGCTGTCGCCGAAAGAGAACCGCCATATCCCGCCGCTCGATTACGACCGGGTGTATCGGCTGAAGCAGGCGATGCCGCAGGTGCCGATCATCATCAACGGCGGGATCGGCAGCATCGCGGAGGCCGCGCGGCATCTCGAGCACGTCGACGGCGTGATGCTCGGCCGCGCTGCCTATCAGGAGCCGTGGCGGCTCCTCGAGGTCGATCCTGAGCTGTTCGGCGATCCTGCGCCGTATGCCTCGATGAAGGAGGCGCTCGAAGCGCTGATCCCGTATATCAAGCGCCAGCTTGCGCAAGGCCTGCGGCTCCGCGCGATCACCCGCCACGTCATCGGCGCGTATCAGGGCGTACCCGGCGCGCGCGCGTTCCGCCGCTATCTGTCCGAATTCGGCGTCAAGCCAGACGCCGACGCCAGCGTGCTGTTGAAGGCGATGGTGGCGGTGACGGAGCGGGCGGAGATCGCGGCCGCTTAAAGCCCGGTCCGATCAGGGATACCCGCGCAGCCGGAGCTGGTCGGCACGGACTTCCCAGCTTTCGAGGCGGTCGAGGAAGCTCATCCCGAGCAGGTTGGTCTTCATCTGGCCGCGCGGCACCACCAGGGCCGGGACCGAGCGCTCGACCAGTTTGCCGATCGCCAGGCTGTCGAGCGACAGCCGCGCCGCGCGGGTGTGGCCGCCGGCGGTTTCCAGTTCGACGTTGAAGTTCAGCAGCTCGAGCGGCAGGCCCGCCGCCTTGGCGGTCTCGTAAGTG
>NZ_QTKI01000483.1:0-3281 GCF_010820945.1 Rhodopseudomonas sp. BR0C11 | reverse complement strand
ATCTCGACCTCGGCAACCAGACCGACTTCTTCGGCAATCAGAGCCTGCGCACTGAAGTCCGCGAGAGCATCTTCCGCGCCGGTCTGAACTACCGCATCGGCGGCAACGGCACCTACATCACTCCGCCCCCGGCGAACTGGGCTGGCCTGTATATCGGCGGCAATTTCGGCGGTGCGACCGGGCGTGATCGCTCGAGCCTGACCCTCGGCGGTGCGACCGACGCCTTCAACCTGGCGCCGGATGGCTTCATCGGCGGCGGCCAGATCGGCTACAACTGGCAGGCTTCGAACTGGGTGTTCGGTGTCGAAGCCGACTTCCAGGGCTCGACCCAGAAGGACCAGCGCGCCTCGGTGCTCGGCCCGCAGGCCTACTATGATGCCAAGCTGCCCTGGTTCGGTACCGCGCGTGGCCGCATCGGCTACTCGCTCGGCTCGACCCTGTTCTACGGCACCGCGGGCTACGCTTACGGCAACATCAAGTCCGACATCGTCAGCTCGATCGGCAACTACAGCTTCAAGACCACCAAGGGTGGCTGGGCTGCCGGCGCCGGCATCGAGACTCCGTTCCAGCTGTTCGGCCTGCTCGGCCCGAACTGGACCTCGAAGACCGAATATCTCTACGTTGACCTCGGCTCGACCACCGACGTGTTCGGCGGCACCGGCATCAACACCACCAAGGTCACCGAACACATGCTGCGCACCGGCATCAACTATCACTTCAATCAGCCGGTGGTCGCGAAGTACTAATCTTCGCCTCACAGCAACGGACACAGAGCCCCGGCCTAGCGGCCGGGGTTTTTGTTTGAAGCAGCCTCGTCATTGCGCACGACGCGAAGCAATTGGGACCGGCGTGAACCAAGCTGGATTGCTTCGTCGCTTCGCGCGCTCGCAATGAGGGAAATCGCTCGGTCCGTTGCCAAAGCTTGGCTAGGTATCGCAAGGCGTTTCGGGTTCGACGCGTCGGACATAGTCGTCGGGCTTGAAGGCAACGACGACCACCCCCGGCAGCGGGGCTTGGTTCTCATTGCGGGCCGACGCGTGCTGCAGCAGCGCGACCGCAAGACCTACCTGCTGCAATTCTTCGCGCAGATAGCTTTCCGCCTGGGCGAACCGCAGCCCGGCCGTCAGCACCACGCCATCGCCAGCATGCGTCTCGGCAGTGACGGCGAGCAGGCCGCCCGGCTGCAGCACTCGCGTAGCTTCGCGGAGCAGCGGCGCCACGTCCTGGATGTAGATCAGCACGTCGGCGGCAAGGATCAGCTCCGCGCTCGCCGGCGGCTCGTTGGCAAGGCCCTGCACCAGATCAGTCACTGCCAGCCGCGCATACACGCGGTTCGCGCGGGCGCGCTCGATCATCTGCGGCGACAGATCGAAGCCGATAATCTCGGAGACGATTGGCGCAAACGCGCGGCCGACCAGCCCGGTGCCACAGCCAAGATCGATTGCGCGCCGGAACACCATCACTCGGCCTGTCGCTGCACAGACCTCGCGCACCGCCTCGAGCAGCAACGCCGGGCCGCGGTAGCCGAGATCCTCGACCAGCGACTTGTCGAACCGCGGCGCATACTGATCGAACAGCGTGCCGACATAGGCGGGCGACATCGCATCGAGATTGGCGGCGCCGAGCCGCATCAGGCGCAAACCAGCGCCGTGCCGATCGCGCGGGTCCGCGGACCGCGCCCGCCGAAACGCATCGATTGCGCCGTCGCGATCGCCGAGTCGGTCCTGACGAATTTCGCCGAGCGTGAACCATGCCGACGTAAACTCCGGCGCCAGCTCAACCGCCTGCGCCAGCAGGTCGGCCGCCGCCTCCGCCTCGCCGCGAGCCAGGAGCTCGCGCGCAAAGTCGTAGCGTCGGTCGGCAAGAACATTTCCGGACGACAGGAACAGGTACGTCGGCATCGACGGAACCCGGCGGAATGAGACTCGTTTGAAAGGTACGCCCGCCTATATAGCGAAGATGCGACCGCACGACATCCTGATGCCGACCGCCGCGGGCCTGTGTTGCAGGCTTGGCGGCTTCCACATCGATCCGGTCCGGCCGGTCGACCGCGCGGTGATCACTCACGGCCATTCCGACCACGCCCGCGCCGGCCATGGCACCGTGCTGGCGACCCAGCCTACGCTCGACATGATGCGGCTGCGCTACGGCGACAACTTCGCGGGCTCGACCCAGGCGGTCGCCTATGGCGAGACCATCCGGCTCGGCGACACGACGGTCACGTTCCATCCTGCCGGCCATGTGCTCGGCTCAGCCCAGGTCGCGGTCGAAGCCGGCGGCATCCGCATCGTCGCGTCCGGCGATTACAAGGACGCGCCGGACCCGACCTGCACGCCGTTCGAGATCGTGTCGTGCGATGTGTTCATCACCGAGGCGACATTCGGTCTGCCGGTGTTTCGCCATCCCGATGCGGCGAGCGAAGTCAGAAAGCTGATCGATTCCGTCGTGCTGTTTCCAGAGCGCGCGCATCTGGTCGGCGCCTACTCGCTCGGCAAGGCGCAGCGGGTGATCGCACTGATCCGGCAGGCCGGCTACGACGCGCCGATCTATCTGCACGGCGCGATGGAGAAAATCACGCATTACTATCAGGCATCCGGCATCCCGCTTGGCGAACTACGCCCGGTGAAAGGCGTCAAAAAGGCCGAGCTGGCCGGCACCATTACGCTGGCGCCGCCGTCAGCGACCTCCGATCTCTGGACGCGCCGCTTCCCCGATCCGCTCACCGCGTTCGCATCGGGGTGGATGCGGGTACGCGCACGAGCCCGCCAACGTGGCGTCGAACTGCCGCTGGTGATCTCCGATCACGCCGATTGGGACGGCCTCACCGCGACCATCGCGGCCACCGGTGCCGGCGAAGTGTGGGTCACCCACGGCCAGGAAGATGCGCTGGTGCATTGGTGCCAGACCAAGGGCCTCGCGGCGCGGCCGCTCGATTTGGTCGGCTATGGCGACGAAGATGAAGACGTCGGCATGCCGGCAAGCGACAGCGAGGCGGCAGAGGCATGAATCGCTTCGCCGAACTGCTCGACCGCCTCGGCTACGAGCCCGGCCGCAACAACAAGCTGCGGCTGATCACCAATTACTTCCGCGAGGTCGAAGATCCGGACCGCGGCTGGGCGCTCGCCGCGCTCACCGGCGCGCTGTCGTTCCGCCACGCCAAGCCCGGCCTGATCCGCGCCCTAATCGCCGAACGCACCGACCCGGTGCTGTTCGGGCTGTCCTACGATTACGTCGGCGATTTATCGGAGACGGTCGCGCTGATGTGGCCCTCTCCCCACGCA
>NZ_QTKI01000482.1:0-3298 GCF_010820945.1 Rhodopseudomonas sp. BR0C11 | reverse complement strand
GGCGTTCTTCCCTGGCGCGGTCGGTATCATCTATCGGCAGTTCAGTCTGACGATGGTGGTGTCGATCCTGTTCTCCAGCTTCCTGGCGCTGACGCTGACGCCGGCGCTGTGCGCGACGTTCCTGAAGCCGGTGCCAGACGATCACCATGAGAAGGGCGGTTTCTTCGGCTGGTTCAACCGGACTTTTGCGCGCATCGCCGGCCGCTATCGCAATGGCGTCGGCTGGGCGACCAGCCGCACCGGGCGGCTGATGGTGGTCTATCTAGCGCTGCTGGCGGGGCTCGGCTGGGCTTACTTGCGGTTGCCTGCGTCGTTCCTGCCGACCGAGGATCAGGGCTATCTGATCGTCGACATGCAGGCGCCGACCGAGGCGACGCAGACCCGCGCGATGACGTCGATCGAGCAGGCCGAGAAGGTGTTCCTCGCCGACCCCAGCGTGTCGCAGGTGTTCACCGTCTCGGGCTTCAGCTTCTCCGGCAACTCGCAGAGCGCAGCGGTGGCGTTCGTGACGCTGAAGGATTGGAGCGAGCGCGGCCACGACAGCGCCGGTGCGATCGCCCGGCGTGCCAATGTCGAACTGGCGAAGATCGGGGACGCCACGGTGATGGCGTTCGAGCCGCCGCCGATCGACGGCCTCGGCAACTTCACCGGCTTCACCTTCCGCCTGCAGGATCGCGGCAGCCGCGGCAGCGCGGCGCTCGACGATGCCGCGACGCGCCTGACTGCGGCAGGCGCCGCCAGTCCGGTGCTGGCGGGCGTTCGGATCGAGGGGCTGGCCAATTCGGCCCAACTGCATCTGGTGATCGACCGTGAAAAGGCGAACGCCCTCGGCGTGTCCTTCGCCGACATCAACGCCACCATCACCGCCAGCCTCGGCTCGGCCTACGTCAACGACTTCCCCAACGCAGGCCGGATGCAGCGCGTCACCATTCAGGCGCAGGACGATCGCCGCATGCAGGCGGACGATCTGCTCAAGCTGAACGTCCGCAATGCCAGCGGCCGGATGGTGCCGCTTTCCGCATTCGCGCGGACCGAATGGTCGAAGGGGCCGATCCAGGTGATCGGCTTCAACGGCTATCCGTCGGTGCGCTTTGCCGGCGATGGTGCGCCGGGCCACTCCTCGGGCGAAGCCATCGCCGAGATGGAACGGCTGGCCAAGCAGTTGCCGAGCGGGTTCGGTTTCGAGTGGGCTGGGCAGTCGCTGCAGGAAATCAAGTCGGGCAATCAGGCGCCGTTCCTGCTCGGGCTCAGCGTCCTGTTCGTATTCCTGCTGCTGGCGGCGCTGTACGAAAGCTGGTCAATCCCGCTATCGGTGATGCTGGTTGTGCCACTTGGCATCATCGGCGCGCTGCTCGCCGTGATGCTCCGCGATATGCCGAACGACATCTACTTCAAGGTCGGCCTGATCGCGATCATTGGCTTGTCTGCCAAGAATGCGATTCTGATCGTCGAATTCGCCAAGGATCTGCATGCCGAGGGTAAGTCGCTGCGCGAGGCAGCGATCGAGGCGGCGGCGATCCGCTTCCGCCCGATCATCATGACCTCGCTCGCCTTCATCCTCGGCGTCACGCCGCTGGCTTTTGCGAGCGGCGTCAGCGCCGGCAGCCAGAATGCAATCGGCACCGGCGTGTTCGGCGGCATGCTGTCCGCCACCGTGCTGGCCGTGCTGTTTGTGCCGGTGTTCTACGTCTTCGCGCTGCAGAAGGTAGAGCGCCGGAAGGCGGCAGGGAGCAAGGGCAGGACAAGCAAAGGCGAGCCGCAATCGACAACGGTTGCGTGATCGCAGGTACTAACGCCAACTCTCTCGTGCCCGGGCTCGTCCCGGGCATCGACGTTTTTACGGTCTCACCGCGCGAGTAAGACGTCGTCGGTCAACCACGGCCGTGACGTTGATATTTGGCCACCAACTCACCGTCAGCAGTGCTCACGGATCTGCAAAAAGGCCGCGGCCTCCGTCCGGAGGGAGAGCCGGAGGAGGCCGCGTTGGAACACCTGACCGCGCCTAGGTTCGCGGCCGGGTGTGGGAGCTCGTTGTCAGGTCATGACATTAGAACGGGAGCAGCACGTCCATCACCTGCTGGCCGTAGCGCGGCTGCTGCACGTCGGTGATCTGGCCGCGGCCGCCATAAGCGATGCGGGCCTGAGCGATCTTGCTGCTGTCGATGGTGTTGTCGCTCTGGATGTCCTCGGGCCGCACGATACCGGCGACGATCAGTTCGCGGATCTCGAAGTTGACCCGGATCTCTTGCTTGCCCTCGACCACCAGATTGCCGTTCGGCAGCACCTGCGTCACCACCGCGGCGACGTTGGTCTGCAACGCTTCCTGGCGCTGCACCGAACCCTTGCCGTCCGACGACGAGGTGGAGTCGGTGGTTAGGATGCGGCCCGGCAGCACCGCGGTCGCCGGCGTCGTGATCGTCTTGCTGCCGATGAAATCGGTGATGCCGGAGTCTTCCTTGCTGGTGCGGCTGCGCTGGGTCTCGTTGGCGATGTTGGCCTTGTCGGTGAAGTTCACCGTCACGGTGAGAATGTCGCCGACCTTGGCGGCGCGCTGATCCTTGAAGAACGCGCGCGAGCCGTTCCGCCACAGCGAGTTGGCGTTGTAGGACGCGACCTCCGGTTTCGGCATCGGCATCTGCACCGGCTTGTAGCCGGGCTGCGTGGTCGGGTTTTCGATCGGAGTGAGTGCCGGCCGTTCGCCGATCGCGGCGAGACGATCGATCGAGGAGCAGCCCCCGGCGAGTCCGCCCGTCGCCAGCAGGGCGGCGACCAGAACGATGCGTTGCAACGGCACAGGCTTGGACATGAACGTTACTCGGTTTTCGCGTCGGCCACGACGCGCGGAGAGATGACGGTGATCGCGACCTGGCCGCGACCGATCACCGTGCCGGTGATGGTGCGCTTGGACTGCAGGTTGAGCACGTTGACGACGTCGCCCTCGGCGCCGGTGTCGAGCGCCTTGCCGCGCGCGGTGAGATAGATGCCGGCGGCGCGATAGATCAGCGTGACGCCCTGGTCGCGGGTCACGAGGTCCGGTTTGGCGAGGTCGGCGCCGCGCAGCACCTGTCCGCTGCGCAGCGTCTGCCGCGCCTGCATGCCAAGGGCGGCATCGCGAGACGCCGCATCGGACGCGACTTCGCTCTTCGGTCGGCGCTCGACGGTGATGTCCGAGGCCTTGATCACTTCGTTACGCTGCACCGGCCGGGTCAGCACGGTTGCCACAACGGTTTCGATCGCGGTGCCGGTCACCCGCATCCGGGCCGGCGCGCTACCTTCGCCGCCGTTGATTTCATAGCTG
>NZ_QTKI01000481.1:0-3307 GCF_010820945.1 Rhodopseudomonas sp. BR0C11 | reverse complement strand
GGGCGGACGGGTGCAAGGCCTGGGCCGACGCCTGCCGCGCGGTGTGAGATCGCTTGCCGCCGCCACCGAGCCGTGCTTGTGGCGGTGTCGATAAGCGAGCTGGAGAGTTGACGGGCCTGGCTTGCCAGGTCCGGTCCCCGCGCTCGATTAATCGAACGAAACCCCGATCCGTTTCTCTTTTCGCCAGATCACGCGGCTGGCTCGTTTGATTTGATCGCTCGGGACGTAGAGCGTGAAGCGGTCGGGAATGAACAGGGGCGTGACGACATCCAGCGCCGCGCCAGCCTCCGAGATATTCCGGACGCTGCAGTCGATCGCGCCGCCGCCGAACTCGATGGTTGCAGCCTTCAGGACGCGCCGCCGAGGCGTTTTTCTCTGCTCATCCATTCGGCCGTTTGAGCATGAGAATTTTATATTTCTGTGAACGCATCCCTCAAAAAATGCCCACAGTGCGGCCAGCTACGTACAACAAAGTACAAAGGTCGCCGTTCGCGCGCAGGAAGCCGCCGGGCCGCGTCGTCACCGGGTGGTGTTGTGGCCGAGCGAGACCTGGGTGAACCGCGTCGCGCCCGGCGTCGTTAGATCCGGTGTCACCGGTCTTGCGTGGTCGAGACCGACCACCGCGCCGCGCGGGGTCTCGGCGATGACGTTGCCGGTGATCGTCGCGGTGCCGGCGCCGTCCATCACTGACACGCCGATGCCGATGAAGCTCTTGCGCACGACGTTGCCGGTGACGGCGACGTCGCGCAAATAGCGGCCCCAGCCGGCAACGATGCCGAACGACGGCGCATTCTCGATCACGTTGCCCGAAACCGCGGTGTCGGCTTCGACATAGATGCCGATCCCGGCGTCGTCGTCGGGCGCCGTGCCGATCGGTCGCTTCGGCTTGAGGTTGCGGATGATGTTGCCGTGCACCGTGCTGAGCCGGCCGCCCTCGTTGAAGTTGCAGACCGAGACGCCGAGTGCTGCGCCGTCCACCGTGTTGTTGGCGATCACCGCGCCTTCGAACGCGAACTCCGAATACAGCGCGACCTCGCGCACGTTCAACACGCTGTTGCCGGTGATCTGAATATTCGAAGCCGAGTTGCCGCGCACCGCGGAGTAATCGCAATTCTTGCTGATCACCACGTTGCCGGCGCGAAACGCGGTGATGGCGTTGCCGTACTGGCCCGAGCCGCCCGGGCCGGCCTTGATGTTCTCGATCCGGTTGCCGGTGACGAGCGTGCCGTCGTCGCCGAGCGAGGTGCGCAGAATCTCGATGCCGTTGTCGTTGGTATCAATGATCGTGTTGCCGTCGACACGCAGCCCCTTGGCGTCGAACGAGACGACGCCGGTCACCGCGATCTTGGTCAGCGTGTTGTTGCTGATCGTGCCGGAGCTGGCCTCCAGCCAGATGCCCGAGCCACCGCTGGCGGTGATCGCGCAGTCTTCGATCCGCAGGTCTTGCGCAGCGATACAGTGCACCAGCCCGCGCCGGCTCGGCAGAGGAATCCCGGCGCCGTCGAGCACCAGGCCGGACAGCGTCGCGGTTTCGGCGCCCTGGCTGTCGAACAGGGATGCCCCTCCGGTGAAGATCAGTCGCGTGGCGCCGCGCACACCGGCCAGCTGCGCGCCGGACGGCAGCCGCAGTGTGCCGGTTCGATAATTGCCGGGCGGCAGTGCCAGCGGCACGCGCCGTTCGGCGGCATCGTCGATTGCGCGCTGCAAGGCCGAGGTCTGGTCATCGCTGCCATCGGGACGGACGCCGGACAGCGCGCCGTCACGGCCACGGCGTGACGTCGGGGCCGCAGCGAGCGGAGACGTGGTCAGCGCCAGTGCGCTGGTCGTCGCAAGGGTAGTGAGGAAGTCGCGGCGGTGCAGGGCCATGGCGCGTGCTCTGTGGGCGAAACCTAATCCTCACAGCTAACGCAAATTCCGCCGAGGCGCGGGCCAAGGCGGCGGACCGGCGGCATGATGTTTCGCGGTAGGGTTAACCCGGCGCGTGGTCCGGCTCACGCTGGGGCGGTACAAACTGATCACGCCGCGCGGCCCGGGCCTCGCGTTCGTTGCGCTCCGGGTCTTCGCCCGGCTCCGGCGCGCAGGCACGGATCTGGTAGCCGTTGTCGAGCACGTGGCGCGGAGTTTTAGCCTCGGTGTCGGTGACGGTATCGATCACCAGCCCGCTTTCCTTGGCGTGGTTCCAGACGTCGGCTTGGGTCGGATAGATCTTGCTGACCCTGGCATCGTCGCAAAACAGCGCGTACGGCATCGGTTCCTCCTCGGGCACGACGGGTTTCTTTGGTGAGCGATGCGATCTCAGCGGGCCGCAACGCGGCGGGCCTGCCGGGTCAGCCGCACCAGCTCCAGCAGCATCGCTTCGCCGGCATCGACCAGTTGCTCGGCGGTGATCCGACTTCCCGGCCAGGCGGTGCCGTCACGGCTGAGCAGCGGCACGTGGACGAAGGCGGCGAGCCGAGGGCCCTGTGCGGCTTGCGTCGCTTCGATCCCGCGCCAGCATAAATAGTTGCACAGATAGCGACCCGCGTCGCGCGACAGCCGCGCGTCGATCCCGGTGAGCCGTGCGGCGCGGGCCAGCCGCGCGCCATGGGCGCCGAACGTCCGCGCGTCTTCGCCGGGCGCGATCTGGCCATGGCGCAGCGTCACCTTGTCGGCGTCGGGCCACAGCGTGGTGATCGCATTGCGGGCGCGGGTCTCGATCCGGACGTGCCGGGTCGACGCGGCGAGGCCGAACATCAGCAGCGCATCGGGACCGTGCTGCGCGAGGAGCGCCGGCAGGTCGCGGTCGACCGCACGGTAACTGACGTTGAAGATATGCCCGACGCGAACCACGTCGTCGAACGCCGGCCGCCGCAGCTTGACGAGGCGGTCGACCAATCGCGGAGTCGGATTGTAGGGCGCGCCGGGAAACGGCCCGAAGCCGGTGATCAGGATGCGCAGGCCGCTCACCCGATCAGCTCTGCGACCCGATCGGCGCCGAGCGTCGGCGTGATCGAGCCTTCGGCGACGGCGGCTTCGGTGGATTTCACCTTGGCGCGGATCGCCGGGTCGCTGCGCAGCTTCGCCTTCCAGCGATCCTCCAGCAGCGTCCACATCCACTTCACCTGCTGTTCGCGGCGGCGCGCGTCGAACTCGCCGGACGGCGTCGTCGCAGCGCGGTGGTCCAGGATCGCCTGCCACAACTCGGCGATGCCTGTGCCGGTCATCGCCGAATAGGTCTTCACCGGCGGCTGCCAGTTCGGCGAACGCGGGGTGAGGATATGCAGCGCGGCGCGATACTCGCCGGCAGCGAGATTGGCGCGCTTGATGT
>NZ_QTKI01000480.1:0-3308 GCF_010820945.1 Rhodopseudomonas sp. BR0C11 | reverse complement strand
CCAACACCGCGCCGTCGCAGCGGATTTCGACCCGGAAGGGCCCGCCGACCCCGGACGATCTCGATGAGCTGATCACCAAGGTCTGGAAGGAGCCGGCGTTCTTCCTGGCGCATCCGCGCGCCATCGCGGCGTTCGGTCGCGAGTGCACCCGCCGCGGCGTGCCGCCGCCGACCATCAACATGTTCGGCTCGCCGTTCCTTACCTGGCGCGGGCTGCCGCTGGTGCCGTCCGACAAGGTGCCGTTCGACGAAGCCGGCCGCACCAAGATCCTGCTGCTGCGCACCGGTGAGAAGAAGCAGGGCGTGGTCGGCCTGTTCCAGCCCGGCGTGCCCGGCGAAGTGGCGCCGAGCCTGTCGGTGCGGTTCATGGGTATCAACCGCAAGGCGATCGCCTCGTATCTGATCTCGCTGTACTGCTCGCTGGCGGTGCTGACCGAGGACGCGCTCGGTGTGCTCGATGACGTCGAGGTCGGTACGTATCATGAGTACGCCTGATCCGACCCTGCCGCATCCCGGCTCAGCGGCTCTGCCGCAAGGCGGAGCGCTGCCGCATCCGGCGTCGCTGGAGCAGGCGTCCGCCGCAGCGGTCGGTGCACCGGATGTCGCCTCGATCGCGCGGCTGGCCAACGCGTTCTTCTCGGCGTTGCCGACCGGGGCGGTGCCGGAGCCCGGCGCCGCGCTCGGCTCGGCGCCACTGTTTGCCGCCGAGCCGCTGCACAATGCGATTCCAGGCACGCCGGCGCTATCGCCCTCCTATAAGCCGAACCACAATCCCGGCGCAGCCTCGCCGATCCCCACCGTGGGCGCGGCGCGGCCGTCGGCACCGATCTTCGCGCTCGATCCTAAGCTGGCGCCGGAGCCGACCACGGCGGTTGGCTCGCTGCCGCAGGAGCTGAAGGTGCCGCTCGCGGCTCCGCCTGTGGCGCCGCCGCCTCCGTCTGCACCAGCGGTGCAGCCGGTGTTCGCGCGCGACACCGATCTGGCTGCGCTACCCGGCCGGCTCGACGAATCCCGCAGCTTCGTGCCGCGCGCATTGCCGAGCGCGGGGCCATTCGGTGCCGACGCCGCGGCGACGGCAGCGCCGTTGTACTTTCTCGCCGACAATCCGGCCCTGGCCCATGCGACGCCGGCATCAGCCGCGCCGCCCCGTGTCGATACCTTCGACCTCACGGGGCTGGCGCCGCAGCATCGCACCGATGTTCATGTGCTCGATCTGTCCGGTGCACGGCCGTTCGACGCCAACGTCTTCAAGCGCGATTTCCCGATCCTGCGCGAGACCGTCAACGGTCGGCCGCTGGTGTGGCTCGACAACGGCGCCACGACGCAGAAGCCGCAATGCGTGATCGATCGGCTGGTGCAGTTCTACACGCACGAGAATTCCAACATCCATCGTGCCGCCCACACGCTGGCGGCACGCTCGACCGATGCCTATGAGGCAGCGCGCGACAAGGTGCGCGGCTTCATCAATGCGCCGTCGGTGAAGGATATCGTGTTCGTGCGCGGCGCCACCGAGGCGATCAACCTCGTGGCGCAGGCCTGGGGCCGCCGCAATGTCGGCGAAGGCGACGAGATCGTGGTGTCGCATCTCGAGCACCACGCCAACATCGTGCCGTGGCAGCAGCTCGCGGCCGAGAAGGGCGCTCGCTTGCGCGTCGCGCCGGTCGACGATCACGGCCAGATCCTGCTCGACGAATACGAAAAGCTGCTCGGGCCGAAGACCAAGATCGTCGCGTTCACGCAAGTCTCCAACGCGCTCGGCACGGTCACCCCGGTCGCGGAGATGACCGCGCTGGCGCATAGCCACGGCGCCAAGGTGCTGGTCGACGGTGCTCAGGGCGTCTGCCACATGCCGGTCGACGTCCAGGCGCTGGATGTCGATTTCTACGCCTTCTCTGGTCACAAGATGTTCGCGCCGACCGGGATCGGCGTGCTGTACGGCAAGGCCGATGTCCTCGAAGCGATGCCACCGTGGCAGGGCGGCGGCAACATGATCGCCGACGTCACCTTCGAGAAGACGATCTTCCAGGGGCCACCGGATCGGTTCGAAGCCGGCACCGGCAATATCGCCGATGCGGTCGGTCTTGGCGCGGCGATCGATTACTTGACCCGCATTGGCATGGCCAACATCGCGGCGCACGAGCATGAGTTGCTCGCCTATGGCACCGAGCATCTGCTGACGGTGCCGGGCCTCAAGCTGATCGGCACCGCGCGCGAGAAGGCAGGCATCCTGTCGTTCGTGCTCGACGGCTGCCGCAGCGAGGATGTCGGTAAGGCGCTCGACCGCGAAGGCATCGCAGTGCGCGCCGGCCATCATTGCGCCCAGCCGATCCTGCGCCGGTTCGGGCTGGAAAGCACGGTGCGGCCGTCGCTCGCCCTCTACAACGCGCATGACGACATCGACGCGCTGGTCGACGCGTTGCGGCGATTGCAGAGCGGGCGGGGCGTGCGCGGGAACTGATGGGAAAATGTCGCGTCTGAGGATGTCGTCATTGCGAGGAGCGAAGCGACGAAGCAATCCAGCTTCGTGCAGTGAGCTGGATTGCTTCGCCTTCGGCTCGCAATGACGGGAGAGATTGTCACTGAACGCTGTAAGGCCAACTCACCGGAGCCGCCTGCATGTCGCAATCCGCCGAGCCCCGTGTCGTCACTGAGCCAGCATGGGACCTCGGCGAGATCGTCGCCGAACTCGCAGGGCTCCGCGCCATCTCTCAGCGGCGGCGCTATCGCAGCCGATCGCTGCCGGAATTGCCGTCACGCGAAGCGGTGGCTGGCATCGTCGATGCCTTGGTGGCGGCGCTTTATCCGCGTCACTTCGGGCCGGCTGGCCTGTCGGAAGACAGCCTCGACATCTATGTTGCCGACACCATCGGGCAGGCGCTGCGCCGGCTACGCCGCGAGGTCGGGCGCGAATTGCGTCTTGCCGATCTCGACGGCGCCGCCAAGCCCGGCGAGATCGAACAGCAGGCGCTGACCATCGCGGCGGAGTTCGCCCACGACCTGCCGCGCATCCGGGCGCTGCTCGACAGCGATATTCGCGCTGCGTTCGACGGCGATCCAGCGGCGAAGAGCCTGGACGAAGTCGTGTTCTGCTATCCGGGCGTTGCCGCGATGATCCGGCATCGCATCGCGCACCGGCTGTACGTGCTCGGCGTGCCGATGTTGGCGCGGATCGTGGCGGAGATCGCCCATGCGCAGACCGGGATCGACATCCATCCCGGCGCGACCATCGGCGAGAGCTTCTTCATCGATCACGGCACCGGCGTGGTGATCGGAGAGACCGCGCGGATCGGCAAGCGGGTGCGGCTGTAT
>NZ_QTKI01000479.1:0-3315 GCF_010820945.1 Rhodopseudomonas sp. BR0C11 | reverse complement strand
CGCCGACCTCGGCATGACCAAGGGCCACGCTCATGGCGCCGCTGGCGGCGTGGGCGCGGTGCTCGGCATGGAGTTCGCCGGCGAAGTCGTAGCGCTCGGCGACGAAGCCTATGGCTGCAAGGTCGGCGACCGGGTGATGGGTTCGACCGCCGGCGCGTTCGGCGAGTACACCCTCGCCGATCACGGACGGCTGCTGCCGATCCCTGACGGCTTGAGCTTCGAAGACGCCGCCACCCTGCCGGTCGCCCTCACCACGATGCACAATGCGGTGGTGGCGATCGGCAAGCTGCGCTCCGGGCAGTCGGTGCTGGTGCAAGGCGCAAGCTCCGGCGTCGGGCTGATGGCGATGCAGATCGCCAAGCTGAAAGGCGCCCGCAAGGTGATCGGCTCGTCGACCGACAAGAGCCGCCGCGAAAAGCTGCATCAGTTCGGTGCGGATCTGGCGATCGACTCCTCCGGCGACGGCTGGGTCGATCAGGTGCTCGCCGCCACCGGCGGCGCCGGCGTCGATCTCGTGATCGACCAGGTCTCCGGCAAGGTCGCCAACCAGAACCTCGCCGCCACGCGGGTGCTCGGCCGCATCGTCAATGTCGGCCGGCTCGGCGGCACCCATGCCGACTTCAATTTCGATCTGCACGCCGCGCGCCGGATCGACTATGTCGGCGTCACCTTCCGCAGCCGCAGCGTCGAAGAGGTCCGCGAAATCTTCCGCCAGGTCCGCGGCGACATCTGGCCGGCGGTCGAAGCACGCATCTTGAAGGTGCCGGTCGACAAGGTGTTTCCGTTCGCGGAGATCGGCGCAGCCTTCGCCCACATGGAAGCCAACCGCCACCTCGGCAAGATCGTGGTGACGCTGTAACGGCCGCCAGCGACGACGACCTAAACTGAGACTAATTCGCAGCTAGTCCAAACCGCCCCGTTACCACCAGGGTAACGGGGCGCGCGCCTTTTCGGCGTCGCACGAGGCTGCTAAATCCCCCGCCATGAACGACATCGCCAGCACCAAGTCGCGAGTGGCCGCGGTCTCCGTTGTGGCGAGTGCCACCATGGCGGCGGCGAAATTCGCCATCGGCATCGCCATCGGTTCGCTGGCGCTGATTTCCGAAGCTCTGCACAGCTCGATCGATCTGGTCGCCACCATCATCACCTGGTTCGTGGTGCGGATCTCCGACCGCCCCGCCGACGACGCGCATCATTACGGCCACGGCAAGATCGAGAGCCTGTCGGCGCTCGGCGTGATCGCGATGCTGTACGTGCTGGCCGGCGGCATCCTGGTCGAAGCTTACAGCCGGCTGCGCGAAGGCGCGCCGCCGCCGACCTTCTCGTATCTCGCCTTCGCCATTCTCGGCGTCGATATCGTCGTCAATCTGTGGCGCGCCTGGGCCCTGCACCGGACCGCGGTCGCCACCAAGAGCCAGGCGCTCGCCGCCGACGCGCTGCATTTCGCGTCCGACGTGCTCGGCTCGTTCGCGGTGATCGCCGGCCTCGCGCTGGCCGCTGCGGGCTTTCACTGGGGCGACGCTGCGGCTGCGATCGGCGTCGCGGTGATGATCTCGCTGCTCGGCCTGCGGCTCGGCCGCTCCACCATCCAGACCCTGCTCGACCGCGCGCCCGAAGGCGTCTCTGACAAAGCGCGCGAGGCGATCGGCGCGGTGCCGGGCGTGGTCGGCATCGAGCGGCTGCGCGCCCGCATGGTCGGCCCGACGCATTTCATCGACGCCCTGGTCGAAGTGCCCCGCACCTACCCGATCGACCGCATCGACGAGATCAAGCGCAAGGCACAGGAATCGATGTCGGCGATGTTCGGCGATGCCGACCTCACCTTCACGGCGATTCCGGTGGCGCGCGACAATGAGAGCGTGCGCGAGCGCATCATGGTGATCGCCCGCAATTCCGGCCTCGCGGTCCACCACGTCACTGTGCACGATCTCGGTCACAAGCTGATCGTCAGCATCGACCTCGAGGTCGACGGCGATATGCCGCTGATCGAAGCGCACGACATCGCACACAAGCTCGAGGATCACATCCGCGAGGACTTCGGTGCCGATGTCGAAGTCGACACCCACATCGAGCCGCTGGAGCCGGAGCTGCCGCAGGGCTCCGACGCCGCGCCCGCGCGCGTCGAAGAGATTCGGCTGGCGCTGCGCCGCCTCACCCACGACGGCGCGATCCATGACGTGCACAGCGTCCGTGTGCGCGACACCGAGGCGGGCGAGATCGTCAACTTCCACTGCTACGCCGATCCGTCGATGAGCGTGATCTCGGTGCACGAGCACGTCGACGAAATCGAGCGCAAGCTGCGCGCCAAGTTCCCCTCAGTGAAGCGCGTGATCAGTCACGCCGAACCGCCGAATGCGGACTGAGCCGAGCAGCGCCGCAATAAACTTTGCGGCCGTTCCTGTTTCGGACTCGACTCACGAAAAAATGTCGGCGCGATTCACCTTTGGATAAGAATTTTTCAGGCGGCCTGAGTCGTTGACTCTCGACAGTCCCCTAAAAGTCGATTCAAATCCTAATCATGATTCGAACGGCGCTCGCTGCTTCGAACGGGTGCTGACGGATACTTGGTGGGGGCCACGTATGGCGCGCGTGCAGGCAGCGGACGCCTGCGCTCAATCCGATTCAATTAAAGGATTGGCGCAGTCGATCGCTAAACCCGCCTATCATCGGCTGCTGAATGCAGAGCCGGTGTTGCGGCGCGCGGTGCCGTTGCTGATCATCGCATTTCTGGTCACCATCTTCTTCGGTGCCGCTGTTCAGATCATCGAGCAGAGCAAGCAGAAGCGCGGTGCGATGAACCGCGATCTCAGCGCACTCGCCGATCTGATCGCCGAACGGCTCGAGCATATCGGCGTGGTCCGGCTCGACCGTCCTGCCTCGATCGAACGGCTGCAGAATCTGCTGCCCGGACTGATCCCGACCTGGGGCATCGCCGCGGGTCGGCACGTCATCGTCACCAGCGCCGATCAGCGGATTCTCGCGCGCGTGCCGATCGGCACCGAACCCAGCCTCGACAACCGCTTTCTCGAAGTGCTCGGCGCGGCGTCGCTGACCAAGTCCGGTCAGCCGAACGGCGTCACCGAAATCACCCTGCCCGGCGGCGCTTCCGCGCTGGCCACGATGCACGTGGTGAAGTCGCTGCCCGGCCAGGTCGTCATCATTCAGGAAGACACCGGCTCGGTACTGCGATCAGACACCGCGCTTCAGGTGACGCTGTCGGCGACCACCGGCTTCGTGGTGCTGATCCTCGGCTTCGCCTTCCATTGGCAATCGACCCGCGCCCGCGAGGGCGGCCTGACCCACGACCCGGCGCGC
>NZ_QTKI01000048.1:0-18463 GCF_010820945.1 Rhodopseudomonas sp. BR0C11 | reverse complement strand
GGGGCGGACCCCGGCAGGGCGGGGTGTGCCGCGGGGCGGGCCATCGCGGCGGGAAAAGCGGGGATTCGGCGGTCTGTCGCTCATGGCGGCGCTTGTCTCACGCTCTCTTGCACAAGGCAATTTCGCTTCCACCGTCCGATATGACGAAGGAGTGTCGAAATCGTCATGGGGTTGGTTGACTTTAGGGGGCCGCATCGCCCATAACCGCGCCGCGTTGCAGGCCCGCCCGCGGGCTCGCTGCGGCTTCCGGTCCCGGTTTTGCCTGCCACAGGCGTTCGGCCGGCGGCACGGGCGGGGGAGTGTCCCGAGTGGCAAAGGGAGCTGACTGTAAATCAGCCGCCTCATGGCTTCGCAGGTTCGAGTCCTGCCTCCCCCACCATCCAGCCGATCAGTTTGCCAATGGCCGGTGGTGTTTCCGCAGAGCGAGGAGCCGCGGAACGACTTTCAAAGATGGGTTTCGATCCGGCCCCTCAATCCGGCTAACCGATCTTCCGCCCCTGCGGTCTGTCCCTCATTCAGAGAAGCTCTCGTGCGCCCAGTTCTCCTGACGGCCTTGATCCTGATCGCTACGGCTGAAGCTGCTGTTGCCGCTCCCCAATTCAGCGGTGCGATGAAGCTGCCCGATGTAACAATCGCTGCACGTGCGACGGGAAGTACGGATTTCGGCGCCGCCGTTCGCGATATCCTCAACGCCGAGCAGGTCATTCAGGCCGCTCTGCAAACCGGCGACGAACGGAAACTGGACGAGCAGTCCAGCCGGCTGCTTCAGCTGCAATCCACGCTCGGCAAGGAAACGGAGCAGGGCGACGCGCGGCGCGCGTGCTCGCAGGCAGCTGGCGACCTGTCGGCCGTCGCATCCCTGATGCGGCGCGCGACGCGGGGCGATGAGCTGGCGAAGGCGATGCTGGCAGCCGAAAAGACCGGGCAGTCCTACCGCGACCATCTGGCAAGCTGCGACAAGGCGATTGCCGCCGCCAATCTCAGCCGCTGAGGCGGCAATCGGTCTGGAAAGACGTCTGAGCTGCGGCCGGCGCGCAGTGGATTCGAAGGCCGACGGTATCAGCTACCGTTCGGTGATGTCCGGCGCATTGCGGAAACTTCAGTCTGGAACAGCCGGCATCCGACCTTATCAACATGCACGGCAATGTCGCGGCTCGCGGATTTGCAACTGCTCTATTCTTAGTTACGCTCGGGGCAGTTGGATCTGGGAGGATCTCATGCGAGCTGTGATCTTGGTGGTTTCCGCCATCCTGTCGATGGCCGGTAGTGCATCCGCACAGAGCGTGGTGCCACAACGCGACATGTACGGAAATCTGGTCCGCGATCGCGGGTCGAATAACATCGGTCCGGCGGAGCGATCTCAGGCCGGCCGAGGAAACGCGAACGACCTTTCGAGCCGTCAGGGCGCGCCGAACAATGCCGGATCGCGGCCGGATAGATAGAAGCCTATCCGAACCGCGGTTTGGTCGTGGCAGCGCTATTTGATTGCGATTTGGGTTACCACCAAATCATCGCGCGGTCTGGGCTACCGCAAACGAGGACGTACTCACGTCCGTAGCGGCGGCTCTTGCCGACCGTTTTGATGCACGCCGGATGGATCGCCAGGTTGTAGTGGAAGGGCGGGCTGTCGAACGATCCGTGCAGCTTACAGAGGTAGGCATTGTCCGGACCGCAGGTCGTGACCGGATAGAGCCGGTTTCGCGCAGATGCAGGCTCAGACACTGCGATGGCTGAACTGCCTAAAATCAGCGAAATGATCGCAAGCTTACTCAAGTTCATATCAGGTCTCCGAAACCAGAATCCGAATTTCCATCAAGTATCTGCCCGAAAAGCGGGCTGCACCAGATCACGCTTGTAGCACAAGGATCGAAATCCAAGAGGCCAATCTTATCCCGGAGAGGTCAACTGGCGCTTCGCTGTGCGAGGCTACGTCAGAGGGCACAAGAAGATCGCGGCTGCGCGCCTAAAGCACCATTCGCGTTCGACGGGACTGGTACAGCGTCTGCGCGAGCAGGCCGAAGAAATACCCGGCCTGGATGGCCGCCTGCGCCGCGAACACGACCACGATCGTTCTTGTGAAGCTGTATCCAAATCCGATGCAGATGCCGATCGTCAGGAGCAGCACCACGGCGAGGGCTTGAAGCAGTCCCACAAGCCGAAATCTCAGTCCAATCAAGAACCCCGCCGCCGCTAAGCCAATAGCCAAATACGCCATTACGGCCTCCCGCGGCTTCCTCCGTGGGCGTGACTCCAGCTCAGTCGAATGGATTGATAAATCATTGCCGCTCTCCCCCCAAGCGCCTTTCGAGCGCCAGCCCCACTTCAGGTGCAGCGATCAGAGCACCGCTCACTCCTGATTGCATGAACATATGACTGTCGAGCGATACTGGGTGGAACTTTGTTTAATTTGAGGAGGGTAGCTCGGCTGTCGGGCCAGGAAAGTAACTGCGGATAGTATTTCCGAAAATCGCCCAGTCACTTAATGCCTAATCAAAGCTCGGAATCTGCACCAGGACTGAGACCCGGGAAGTCGGTGGCGCTACTCGCCAGGGGGGGGCGATCACTCGTCCCGTGGAAGGGAGGGGCGACCAAAAGCAGGGGCGGCATAGTTCGTAGCCGGATAGAGCCCGTCGTGCCGGCCCTGATGACCTTCTGAACCGGCCCGGGTGCCGACTATCCGGACAATGAGGGGCTGCGGAGGGCGGAAATGGGCCTTTTCGGTCACGGAAGTAGTGAATAGCACCGTCGAGTGTGGCTCAACTGCAACGTGTTTCCGCAGAATGAGGGCGGACGGGGGGAGCTTCTTCAAAAGCCTGTGCCCTCTAAGTAAGGTTCTGGGAGATATTCGAGGCTCGAATCGGAGGGACCGGTCGTCTCACCTCCCGACAAGGCCGCAGATTGATGTTCGTCCCCTGGACGCGCCGACCGGCACTGGTTGACCGCGGCCCCTGTGGCGCGATTCAATGAGGTTGCGCGTGGTACGCAAGACGTTTCAGGTGCTTGCTGGTCTGCTGTTGCTGATTTCGATGTCAGCATGCTCGGTTTTACCGGGCACGGGCCCTTCAAGTGAATCAGTTGAAAATTATGCTGCGGCCGGGGTCCGGTCGACCACGGCATTGCCTTACGCGCTGGTGGACGTCTCGGCCGATACCATCGGCTTCCTGTCCCAGCCCAACGTCGTCTCGTTCAAAGGCTCGTTCAAAGACAGGCGTCCGAAGCCTCAGCAGGTGGTCGGCGTCGGCGACGTGCTGAACATCTCGATCTTCGAAGCCGCGCCAGGCGGTCTGTTCACCCCCGGTCAATCTGCCGGTGCTCGCCCCGGTAACTTCGTCGATCTGCCGCCGCAGGCCGTGGACCAGCGCGGCAATATTTCTGTTCCTTACGCGGGCGAAGTGCCGGCGGCCGGGCGGACGCTGCCGGAAGTTCAGCAGGCGGTCGTCGCGCGGCTGCGGAATCGCGCGATTGAGCCCCAGGTCGTGGTGAGCCTCAATCAGCAGCATTCGAGCGTCGTGAGTGTTCTCGGCGACGTCAATGCGCCCGGCGTGTTCGCGCTCAACAGCGTCGGCGAGAAGCTCCTCGCTGTGGTGGCGCGCGCGGGCGGACCGAAATACGAAGCGATCGAAAGCTATGTGACGCTTCAGCGCGACGGCAAGAAGGTCAAAGTCCTCCTGAGCCGGATCGTCCATGATCCGTCCGAGAACATCTTCATCCGTCCCAACGACGTGATCTTCATCACCCGGGAAGCTCCGACCTTCACGGCTCTTGGTGCTCTCAATCAGAACGTGTTCGGCTACAATTCCGAGCTGACCTTCGACGTCGAAACGCTGACGCTGGCTCAGGCGATCGGCAAGGCCGGCGGCCTGAACGATCAGCAGTCGGATCCGGCCGAAGTCTTTGTCTTCCGCTACGAAGATCGGCCGCTGCTCGAGAAGCTCGGCGTCGACACCAACCGCTTCGTCTACGACCGCATTCCGACCATCTATCACGTCAACCTGCGTGATCCGTCCGGTATGCTGCTGGCCTCTGGCTTCCAGATCCGAAGCAAGGATGTCATGTATGTGGCGAATGCGCGGGTGGTCGACTACTACAAGCTCCTGACGCTGATCAACAACACGGCCAACACCACGTCGAACGTGTCGAACGCGGCAATCAATGTGAACGCTGCGACGAAGACTCGTTGGTGACCAATAGGACCTCTCCGATTGCTTCGGCAGTGGGCCCGGGCGTAAAGCCCTCCCACGTCGAAGCTCTCGGAAAGGTTCAGCTAGGGCTCACCCTCGCGGCGTTTGCACTGGCGCCACTGCCATTCGGCTCCGTCGACACGATCTGGGTGCTGGCCTGGGTGGTTGTGCTGTCGCTGACCCTGCTCGGGCGGCCGGTGCGATCGGTTTCCCGCGCCCAATTCCGTATTCTGATTGCATTTCTGGTCGTCTGCGCCGCGTACCTGATTGTGGCGGCGATCCAGATCATTCCCGGCGTATCGTTTGGACCGAACTCTGCCGCGTGGCAGAGGGCAGGGGAGCTCATGCAGCTCCCGATCTCTCCGAGAATATCGGCTCGCGCGGAGATCCCGGTCGTAACCGCCGGGCATTACCTGCTTCTGGTCACTTCCGTCCTTGCAGGCTTCTGGATCGGAACCTCGCGGAGCAACGCCGAGACGCTGTTCAAGGTCGCCCGCTATTCGATCCTGCTCTACGCGCTATATGGGTTGCTGGCGCGGGCGTTTACGCCGGGGTTGGTGCTTTGGCAGCCGAAGACCGCCTACCACGGGGATTTGACGGCTACCTTCATCAATCACAATACCGCGGCCGCCTTGCTCGGCGCCGGGGTGATCTTGTGGGCCTGCTCGATCCAGCAGCAGCTCAGGTCCTTCGGCCCGCTTTCGCTTCGGCTGTTGATGCTGAGCCCTTCCAATGAAGCCGTCGGGATCCAGATTGCCACCCGGGCCGCAGCAGGCTTGCTTTGTTTCCTCGCGCTGCTCTCAACGGGCTCGCGCGCAGGCCTTGCCTGTGCCGTTCTGGGGCTTTTCGCGGCGATCCTCCAGATGGTCGCCGGGCAGCTCAGGCTTCGCTTCGTCTATGGCCTATTGATCGCGGCCGTGGGCCTAGCCGTGATCGCGCTTTGGCTGGCGCAAAGTCAGAGCGTTATGACCCGCGGCATGTTCGATGAAGGCCGGTGGATGGCCTACAAGCATGCTCTGCGCGTGATTGCCGAAAGCCCGATCTTGGGCATTGGCGCCGGCGCGTTTGGCGATGTGTTTCCTGCCTTTCGAGGCGGCGATATGTCGATGTGGGGCGTCTGGGACTACGCCCATTCGACACTCGTAGAAATCGCCGTCGAAATGGGCCTCCCAATCGCCTTGCTGGTCTGTATGTCGGCGATCGGCTCGCTGGTCGTTGTGGCGCGGGCCGGGACGCGTTCAGTCGGTCAAAGTCGGACCTTTCTGTGTGCCATCAGCGGCATCATGGTCATGACCTTCCTGCATTCGCTGATCGACTTTCCGCTGCAGGTCCCCGGCTACTCGATCCCCTTCGGCATCCTGGCCGGCTGTGGCCTCGCTTTGGCAACGCGGGAGCGAGGACCGGAGACGGGCGAGGCTGCGGGGCATCGCTGAGCTGATCACGGCGCCTTTCTGGGAGCGCCCGACGCAGCTAGCCGGCAGGCGCTGGGCTACTCGGCGGTTCGCTGAGCGGCGAGCTGAAGGCGAGCGGGTGCCTTGAGGTCGGACGGCTCGGCGATCCTTCTGCCGACGTCAAACCAGAGACGGGCATCAGCGCGAGACTGAATCTTCAGCCATTCGTAGTCGGTATTCTGCCAGGATCGGATCGACGGCGTCAGATTGTCGAGCACAAGGTCGCCGTCTGTTGTCGAGACCAGGAGCACCAGGTGCCCGATCTGGTCCGGCGTCCGCACCACCGACAGCCGCAGCGCTCGCGCCGGCAGCCCGCTTTCAATCAGGCGATGCCTTTTGGTGACGGCGTAATCGTTGCAGTCCCCCGCCTTTGGCCCGATCGTCCAGCCGATCTTCAAATCCGATCCATAGACTTTCTGGATCGGTACGATCTCGGAATTCACGCTGCGATTGATTGCTTCCAGCAATTTGAGCGTCGATGGGGAAAGCTCGACGCGGTCGGTCGGATCGCGATCGGATGCGCAATCCGACGGATAACGCATGCAGAACCGAACATGCTGAAAGGGAGCCAAAGCCGGGGTGGCCTCGGCCAGCACCTGGACAGCACCGCTCCGGCCGGTGATAGGCCGTGCAACCGAGGGGCTGACAACGACGATGACAGCCGCCAGCGAGAGGATCGGACAGAGCAGCTTCTTCAGCATCGAACGCAACTGATCTTGGGCTTGCCTACGGGAACGGCTGGTCCAGAGGATGCATCTGCGAAGTAAATGAACGGCTACGGATCGAGGTTAACGATCAGTGCTGCTTGTAAAGTGTGCTGTCTCAGCGGGGGCGAGCAGGCGAGCCGGGAACGTGGCTGCGGCAGCCGATTGCCTCCAGGAACAGAAGTCTACCAGAAGTCGGCCAGAAGGCTACGACGGCGATGAGGCTCGATGAGGGCCGCTGGAAGCTTCTTTCGCGGGTGATGCTCGGGCGTACGCCAGGCGGGCCTGCAATAATCCGAGATGACGGCGACGCCGGGGTCTTTAAGTCCGGCGAGTGATCCGATGAATTGGGTAGGATTCAGTTGTGACCTTCCGGCGCAAAAACCGAGACATTGCTTCAGTGCCGAAGCGCCTCTCGCGTGGAAGATAAGCCGGAGACTGCACCAGGCGCTCTGAGCGCCCGAGGTGCTTGCAGACGCGGCCCTGGTGGCCGTTGGCCTCGAGATACCTATTACAAAGGCATGTCCGCCTTCAGAGATCGTGGTTCACTTGAAAAAGAAGAGCCAGACTGCGGCGGCCACGTTTTCCAGCGAGAGACCCAAGCCGATGACGAGCAGTCCGATCCATGCCAACAGGGTGGCCGCGTTGAGAGCGACCAGGATCTTAAATACGCTCTTGCGTTTCGGATGAGAGATGAGATCAGTGCTCACGTCTTCGGTCTCGGAGAATTGTCTGTTGCAGTGTTCCTTTGTCGCTCCAGTTACGCGCTGAGTTCATGCCACAGAACGCCTGACCCCAATTGCTTCAATATGCCCCATAAGCGGTGAGGAGTGTCGGGATGGTGACCAGGATGATCCGTAGATCGAGGCGATGCGACCAGTTGTTCGCATAGTACGAGTCGAGGGCAACGCGGCGATCATAGGTCGTGGTGTTGCGACCGCTGACTTGCCAAAGTCCCGTCAGTCCCGGACGGCACGCCAAATATTCTGCCGCGCAGTGTCCGTAACGGCTGAGCTCTTCCTCAGTGACGGGGCGCGGCCCCACGATGCTCATTTCGCCCTTCAGCACGTTGAAGAGTTGCGGGAGCTCATCCAGGCTTGATTTGCGAAGCGCGGCTCCGACCAACGTAATGCGGGGATCGCGGCGCAGCTTCTGCGTCAATCGCCATTCCTCGGCTGCCTCCGGATCGCTCTCCAACAGCCTTTGAAGCCGCTCATTGGCGTCAGTGGCCATGGTCCGGAATTTGAGGCAGTCAAATCGCTGTCCGTTGAATCCGACTCGTCGGTGGCGGAAAATCGCCGGTCCGGGAGACGAGATCATCGTCGCGAAGTAGCACAGAAGTAACAGCGGAGCCAAAATCAGCAAGCCCGAAAGCGCCAAGAGAAGATCAAGGGTTCTCTTCGATGCACAACCGACCGGAGTCGGTCGACTCCTGTCGGCGAGATCAAGCTCCGTATCTGTTCTCAGCAATCCATCCATCGTCGCACTCTCAAAGCCGCCCGTAGATGTCCAGATGAACTGTCACTCAAAGTGTTATTGAATTGAATGTTTATCAAATTGCGGATGGTGAATAAACTGTTGATCGCACCATTGCCGATGCAAGTTCGCGTTAAGATAAATCGCGCTGTTGACATATAGAGCAACAAACCGCCTCGGATCGCGAAAGTCGCGTCCCAACAGCGCTTTCAGACATCATTGGAAATGTTTGCTCGTCCCAGAAATGACGCTGTCTCAGGCGTTGCGGTGATGTCGATTCAGTGGGTATCGAGCTCGTCAGAGTCGAAGACGCCGAGTGGCGACGCCCTCGAATTTGCTCTTTGCCAGGCTCTTAGCGGCCCGCGCTATTGCGTGCTGATTGTCTGCCGATGCAATTGCCTGACGTGGCATCAGAGTTCGCGAAGTAATAGGTCGTGGCTTGTCACTCTGAAGAATTCGATGGTGTGGCGGTCGCTGTTTAGGAGGTCGTTCGCTCATCCGGCTGCGCGGTGTTCGCGACCTGTGTCGAGGCGTCCTTGGGGCCGTCGAGCGGATTGCTAAAGTCGCCCCGCTGCCTTTGCACTCATGATTGGAGCGGATGCGATGAGAGCATTCGGCGTGATTCCCCGCGAACTGACTCCCTGGGCTGGATTTGCAGAGCAGGGAGGTTGCTTTGTGTTGCTGGAGGGGGCGAGGGCTTGCCGTCAATGCGTGGCCTGCCGGCTCTCTCAGGCTGGATGCTCTCGGTGTCTGGAGGGCTGAGGAGGGGAAGTCTGCTATCCCCGCATTTGCCGCGGCATCGAAGCGACGGTTCAGGGCAAGAGTTTCGTCACGGCTGCCTTGAAGCGCAACTGGGTGCGGACGTCGAGCTGCTCGACCTCCGTGTCCAGAAACTCTTTCACCCCCTGGTGAGATCGCGCGTAAGCCTGGGCTGGCAGCTCCACATATCCATCCAGCAGCAGTTGGCGAAACTCGGAGAGGATCTTGCTTCGTGTTGCATCCGGGGCAAGTGAGGCAACCGGAGCTGCAACTGCGATCCTCCGAACAGCAATCCAGGCTTCGCGCGGAGACGTCTCGTAGGAGCGTTCGAGCAGGGCGAAGGTATCTGCGTCGAGCCGTCCGGCCTGCACCGCCAGGCCAAACAGAACCAGCCAGGCGAAGGACTCGGTCGGGGCGCAGGAGAGGGACTGATAGGCGCGGGTTCTGAGATCCGTGGTCCTGCGATCGAACTCATTCGTCGCCCCGGTCCGGAGTGCGGCGTCGGCGAGCGGGATCTCGAGCATGATCAGCGCGCGTTGCGCACGGGTGTCGCAGGCATCAAGCGCATGAGCTGAGCGACTGTTCAGCACCGTGGTGCTGAAGCTGTCGTCGAATGTCTTGAAGCGCAGAAGATGGTCGGTAAATGCCTCGAAGCGATCGATCGCGATTGCGCGGTGAAAGTTGGCGACCGCCCAGCCGATACCGATCACACCGATCGCAAAACATACGAACTTGAGCGTCGTAGACCGACGAGCATCTGAGGACGTCAATTTGCGGTCTGCTCGTTCTCGTGCTTGGGAGCACCATAGTAATAATAACTGTGGCTGCGATACGAGTAGCCCTCGAGACGGCGCATGACGTCTTCGTCCGTCTTGTTGAGGACGGCACCCAGCAGCCGCTCGGACAGGGAGCGAGAGACACCGACCGCGCTACGGACTTCGTCGCTCATGGTCGCTCCCCATTCGACAACCAGGACGAAGGCGTCGAACAGGTGAGCCGCGGCCTTGACGTCGACCACCGGAAGAATGGGGGGGAGGTCGACGATGATGTACTCGTAATTGCCTGCGGCAGACTTCAACATCCGCTTCACGGACGGCGAGGTGAGCACGTCCGCGCTGTTGATCGGCTTCATCTCGGTCGCCGATGGCAGAAAATCGAATTTGTAGACCGGATCCGTGACGACCAGGTCGCTCAATTGGAGCTGATCGGCGACGAGTTCGAGCAGGCCGCGCTTGTTCTTATAACCGAGCGTTCTGCTTAGAGACGGATTGCGCAGGTCGCCGTCGATCAGCAGCGTTCGCGCGCCGCTCTTCGACAAGAAGGCTGCAAAGCTGGCACAGATCGTTGTCTTACCCTCTCCGGGCCGGGCGGATACGATGCCGATCACGCGTCCTCCACCGGGGCTCAGGTCAATCGCAACCTTGATATGGCGGAGCGCTTCTGCGGTCGCCGAAAACGGCGCAACGTCGTTGATCTTCTCGAAGGCCGCAGAATTCGCCGGGCTTTTCTCGCGAGGTTGGCCCGGGACGTTGTCTCTGCGATGGACGAGCTGCTTCACCGCCCGCGACAGCCGGGAGGAGGTTGTCGCGGTCTGGGACGCGAGAGACGGATCCGCGAAGGACGGGATGATCGCAAGGCAGCTGGTGCCCAGGATGGTTTCCAATTGCGCTCGGGTGTGGATCCGGCGGCTCATCCGATCGCGCGCGAAGGCGGCGAGGATACCCAATGCCAAGCCTGATATGGCGGCGAGGGCGAGGGTCAGATTGGTTTTGGGCGAACTGCGGACCGAAGGCGGCGAGGCAAGGGTGACCACTCGTGCCTCGGTCGACGGAAACGACTGCTGCTGAACCGACTGGGTGAACCGCGTCAGGAAGGTCTCATAGATGCCGCGGTATGTGGTGGCCGCGGTTTCGAGCTCTCTCAGATGGACCTGCGCCTGGCGTGTTCCGGTCGATAATTGAAAGACCTCGAGCATGCGTTTGTCGATCGAGTCTTCCTGCGTCTTCGCGATCTGGACTTCGCTGCGGTAGCTTTCGGCGATCCGGCTGACTTCATCCCAGATGGCTTGACGAACGTTGGCCATTTCGGACCTGAGATTGCGCGCGGCCTGATGGTCGGGTCCGTAGCGCGAGCTCCATTCGGCTTCCTTGCTCTGGTTGTCTAGATACTGCTGACGAAGGCGGGTAATAACCGGGTTGCTGAGGGCGTCGGTCACCACCGGATCGGGAATCTCATTGCTTCCCTTTTCCTGGCGCAGTTCGAGAACGCGGGTGATCCGCTCCAGCTTGGCTCGGGCTTGACTGGTTTCTGCCCGGGCCTTTGCAAGCGCGATGCCGAGCTGATCGAGCTCCAGGTCGCTTGCGAGCTTGCCGTCGCCATTCACGATGATCGAGTTGCTCGACTTGAAGTCCTGAACCGCCCGATAGGCATCGCTGGCCTGCTGGCGGAGTTCTCCGATCCTCTGCTGCAGCCACTCGCTGGCGCGCCGGGTCGCTTCGAACTTGGCCTGGATCTGGTCCTCGATGTAGGCGTCCGCAAACGCGTTGGCGATGGCGGCCGCTTTCTCCGGTACCAGCGACGTAAACGAAATCTGCTCGATGTAGGACCGCCCGAGCCGGATCACCTTGAGATTGTCTTTCACCCGGCTGAGCGCACGTGCCTCGAGTTCGCTGGGCGTGAGCTGCGGCGAGATCGGGCCATCCAGGTCCAGAAGCTGATAAAGCCGGTTGCGAAGTCCGGTGCCGGACCCGATGAATTCAGGGTCCTCGTTCAGGCGGAGCTTTCGAATAACCTGCAGCGCCACCTTTTCTGACTTTGTCGTCTCGATCTCGCTTTCGACCGACGCGTCCTCGACCATCCGGTTCTCGGTCGCGAACTCCGACTGAGTCCAGGTGACACGTTTGGTGTCGATGATCATGTCGGTTTGGGCGGTGTATCGAGAAGGTGCCGCGGCCAAATAGGCGAGCGCGAGCGCGATCGAGAACACCGTCACCAGGCCGATGAAGCGCCAGTGCCGGGCAACGAAATCGCTGACGTCCAGCAGGGAGAGCGCGTCCTTCCCGGTGCCAATACGAGGCAGGCTACCATCTTGAAGAGGCTGACCGGCGAAGTTCATACGGCAGTCCTAAACCGTCATCGGCGTTGATACGGAGAATACGAGTGACAGGCGGGGGTCAGCGTGTAGCGCTGACCGATCCGCCGGCCGTGACCGACTTGACGTTGTTATCAGTTCCATCGCCGGCAACGATAGCGCGGGCGCCGGCGGTGATCTGCGTCAGCAGCGAAGCCCCACCACCGACAGCGGGATTCAGGGTGACGCGAGCCGAGCGGTTCGGGTTGTTAATGATGACACTCCCTGCGGAGCTGGTCGCGGAGGCGGCCGCCGCCGCTGTGGCCGCAGTCGAAAGATCTCCTGCGATCGCGGCGAATGTCGCCTGGAATTCCCCATCCGGGAGCGAGGCGACAGCTTGCTGGATCAGCTGGGCGGACTGAGCATCGATCGTCGTGCAGGCGGTGGCCGCTTGCGCGAGGCCAGCCGCGATCGCCGTCTTAAGTCGCGGCGGTGCACTTGCTGCTAACTTCACAATGTCCATCGCAAGTGTCGCGTCGGTGCCGACCAAGTCTCGAACGGCCGTTTCCACCGCGCGACCGTCCGTCGTGGGATTCAGCACAGCCTTCGGATTTGATCTGAACTGTGCGATCGCTTGATCAGTGAGCGGCGGATTGATGCAGGCGGCTGATGCCGACCAGCTATAGAAGGGGATGGAAGAAACAGCCGCTAAAAGCGCTATGCGACCCAGCCTGCTCGCCATCTGACGACTCCAAGGTACTGTTTATGAATATAAATTTTGTAGTTTTTAGATACATTAAACGCCCAATAGGTTCAACAACGGTCGCCGGTTATAGTTGATTGTGATCAACCAGAGGGCTCGCGATCGAGCCCAGTATGACTATGAAAGATAAAGGGAGTTTCCTTCGTGTTGACATGTATGTCACCGGAGGCAAATAGGGGGATATGTTGAATCCGAGTAGCGGTACCTGTGGGCGAAAGGCTAAAACGGCGTGAGTAGATGGGGCGGGAAAGCTGAACAGGATCTCGGTTCAGGGAAATTTGAGCGCTGGTTGCCCTTTCTGCCCGACGGATTGCGGATCTATGCGGTCGGTGACGTGCACGGCAGAGCCGATCTCATGGAGCGGCTGTTTCGCCTGATCGATGATGATCTGGCTAAGCGCCCGGTGGTTCGCTCCGTGTGTGTGTTTCTCGGCGACTACATCGATCGTGGGCCAAAATCGCGCGACGTCATCGACAGCCTGATCCGGAGATCGCGTGAGAGAGAGCTTGTCTTTCTCCGCGGCAACCATGAGGCCGTCGCGATCAAATGCCTGTCCGATGAAGGCGTCTTCGAAAACTGGATGCGCCGCCTTGGCGGGGTCGAGACGCTAGTGTCCTACGGCATAGAACCGAAGAAGGTGCTGTCGGAATCGGGGGTTGCAGAACTGCAGTCGGCGTTCCGGGACAGTCTTCCGGATGCGCATCACCGGTTCTTGAAGGGACTGCAGAGCGCGTTTTCCTGCGGCAACGTATTCTTTGCCCATGCCGGCGTGAAACCAGGCGTTGCACTCTCCGACCAGACCGAACGCGACCTGCTCTGGATACGCGACGAATTCCTGTCGTCGACGTTGAACTTCGAAAAACTGGTTGTGCACGGTCATACGCCGGTTCAGCGGATTGATGTGCGATCGAACAGGATCAATATCGACACCGGCGCCTTCGCCACGGGGCATCTGACGTGCTTGGTGGTGGATCGCGATGCTCTTAAGGTGCTGACGACCGGCTAGCCTCTGTTGCGCGCGGATGCTTCCGCCTTTGCTGCCAACAGCTGGTCGATGTGCGAGCGGAAGCCGTTAAAGAACGCCTGTTTGCCGAACCGGGCGGCATGATTGGCGATCTTGGCCGGATCGATTTCGATGTCATCGAGCTGCAGGATCGCCGCGCGGATTTGCTCGACCTCCTGTGCCTGAAAGAACAGCCCGGAGAGTCCGGGTACGACGGTTTCGGTTGCTCCGCCTTTTCCGAATGCGATCACCGGGCGCCCGGCCGCCATCGCTTCCACCGGCACCATGCCGAAATCTTCCTCGCCGGGGAAAATCAGCGCGCGGCAGTGCATGTAGTGGTCCCTCAAGACCTCGAAAGGTTGGGCTCCCATGACGGTCACATTCGGCCCGGCGATCCGCTTCAACTCGCTCAGCATCTCGCCGCCGCCGATCACCACCAGCTTTCGGCCGATCTGGTTGAATGCTTGGACCGCCAGATCCGGGCGTTTGTAGGATACGAGCTCGCCGGCCATCAGGTAATAGTCGCCCAGCTCTGATGCCGGGACGGGTGTGAATGCGGCGGTGTCGACCGGTGGATGGATGACGACGGAGTCTCGGCGATAGTAACGGCGGACCCGGTCTGCGACCGTCGCCGAATTTGCGATGAAGCTGTCGACGCGGGATGCGGTCGAAACATCCCACATCCGCAAATAGTGAGACAGCGGCGGCATCAGCAATTTCGTGAGCCGGCCGGCGCCATTCCGATAGTCGTGATACATATTCCAGATGTAGCGCATCGGCGTGTGGCAGTAACACACGTGCAGGGCATCCGGTGGTGCGATAATCCCTTTGGCGGGCCCGGACTCGCTGCTGATGACCAAGTCGTAGCCGCTCAGGTCGAGGTGCTCGAGCGCGAGCGGCATCAGCGGCAGGTACGATTTATACATCGAGCTGGCGCGGGGTAGGGAGTTGATAAACGACGTCGTCACGCGATGACGACGAATCCGATCGCTCACCGCCTCGGGGACGAACACGTGAGTGAAAATGTCGGCCTGCGGGTAGAGTTCGCACAGAGCCTCGATCACCTTTTCGCCGCCCCGCATCCCGACGAACCAGTAGTGTACGATCGCGACCTTCAACGGATTTCACTCCAGGCTACGGCGGTTGTGTTCACGGATCGCGGCGTTGCTCGACATCCACTCGCCCGACCTGCCGAAACTGCCAATGGCGCTGCCGCAAGCTCTCGTCGCTCTTGCGAAGCTTGGCGTTCGTCAGAATCTTTCGGGCCTTGTTGATGACACGAGCGCCCTGCCAGGCCACGTTCTCCAAGCCTCGGACTTCAACAGTATGTGGAGGCATCGGGATGGATGTTGGTGAGAACCGCTCGATAATCGGGTAGGGAAAGATCGAGTAGATCGGCAGCTGTGTGATCCAGAAAGAATCCATGGCCAGGTCGACGGTCGCGCGGATCGATCCGTAGCTGTCGAGGAAGCGCCGCGCCGCCATCCGCGACATCAAATAGGCTTGGGCGCCCGCCGGGCTTGTGGTGAAGCGGACGATCGACCGGTCGTAGAAGAAGCCGAGATGAACTGCCTTGGCGTAATGTTTGCCGAACAGCCGGACGTATTCCAACCCGTTGTCGGCGCAGAAGGCACAGAACTGGCCGAGCGGAAAATCGGTATCGAAGATGACGTCGTCTTCGAGCACCAGGATGTAATCGGCCTGGTTGCTGTCGACAAACTGATGGAGGATCGCGGCGTGGCTCGAGCAGACGGCAATTTCCGGAGGAGACAGATTTCGTCCGAAGTTTCGCCGCAGCTCGGCGCTGTCGTAGTGCAAGTTGGGGCACATCAGCGAGGCGTGGGCATCGAAGTACTGCCAATCCAGCGACGTCTTGCTGAGCATGGCGGTCATCTGGCTCCGGCGCGCGGTGGCAGTCGGTAAGCTCAAGACGACGATTTTGACCGATGGGTTCATTGCCTGTGGCTTTGATCTCGGAGCATCCAGCGTGACCTCGAAAACGTCGCGCTGAATGCACGCATTCAGGTGTCTCTAGGACGCCGCCTTGAGAAGGGACCGTCCACGCCATTCCATGACTGGAATCGGGTATTGCGGACCGAGCGAGACGCGGCAGGTTCGCGCCAGGATGTCGAGCGTCCGGCTGCACATGTCTTCCGAGTATTGGATGTCTCGCTTGGCCCACTTCCACGGATTCATCCGATCATCGAACGTGCGCTGCGTCATGATCGGTCGCCAATTCGTATAGACGTGACGGCCGGTGTCGATCAGACGGTCCACGCCTCGGTTCTGAGCGAATTTCTTGGCATCTTCCGCTGTATCGAGGATCACCGTCAGTCCGGCAGCGTTCTCCGGATCATTGTGCGGCGAGACTCTGAGCTTATTGCTCTTGGACAGGTGCTTCACCATGATCGGGTAGCGCGCGCGCAGGCGGGAAATCAGAGGGTCGAGCTTGGGCAGCTGGGCGTGAAGGACCGCGCCGGTCAACTCCGAGACCTTGAAATTCATGCCGGTGAACGGCGCTTCGTTGGACTCGTAAGAGTACTCCCGCGTGTAGCTCCCGGCATCGTGGAACATTCGCGCGCGAGTGAAAAGACGGTCGTCGTTGGTCAGGACCGCGCCGCCCTCGCCGGAATTGAGATTCTTGAATTGATTGAAGCTATACGCGCCGGCGTCGCCGATCGTGCCGACACGGCGCCCTTTGTAAGTCAGCCCGACGGCCTGACAGGCGTCTTCAATGATCTTCAGCCGATGCTCGCGAGCAATCGCGACGATCGAGTCCATGTCACATACCAGATTGAGCATGTGAACCGGCATGATCGCTTTGGTATACGGCGTGATCTTCCGCTTGATGTCTTCCGGATCGATCGTCAGGCTTTCGTTGACGTCGACGACGATCGGAACAGCACCGACCATGAGCGGGGCGATCGCGGTCGCCACCCAGGTGTAGGCGGGAACGAGTACCTCATCACCGGGACCGATGCCTGCCGCCGCCAACGCTGAGATCAGCGCGCTCGTTCCGCTGTTCACCGTCAGCGCATGCTTAACGCCGATCTGCTTCTCGAGATTTTGCTCGAACTGGGTCGTGTAGCCTTGTTCGCCTCCGCGGTAACGTAACAGTTGACCGCGAGCGACTACCTTCGTTAACGCGAGCCACTCCGAGAATCCAACGCGCGGCATTCGAGGACCCCAATTCGTTGCATTTAGTCCGAAGTTTATCCGTTGTACGTATCGGAGCAATGGGCGATCAGCAAGTGATCGGTCCAAACATAATGAATCCGCGAGACTGGTTCGACGATCTGTGTGGGTCCACAGTCACATTGCGTGAGTGATCGTTGAGAGTGCGCGATGGCGCCAAAACAGGCGGCCTGATGTACCGCCGCTCAGCAATTCCGGTGCGTGCTTAGGCGTCATAAGCATGTGACGCGGCGCCCGCGTTTGGAGTCAGAAAACAGAGTTTACCTCATGCGGTCAACCGCCTCTGACAGGACTGGTCCGTTGCTTCCTGCAATCCTCAACAGTTGTCTCCGCATTGGCAGTTCCCCAGGTAGCGCTGCATTGTGGCCTCAGCAGTCCTTCAGGTGGAGGCTTGTGGTGCCGCACTGTTCGGCGGAGCAGACCCGACTGCCGCTGCGGTTAACCCACTCGGATCTTCGCCAAGATGTTTGTTGCGGAAGAGACTGAACAAGATCAGCATGGATCGAAGACGAAGAAAATGAGTGTCGTGTTGTAAACTGCCGATCGGAGGCGGTTGGACCAGTGGGTGTCTATCTCGGGAGCGCCAAACGTTGACGTGCTCTGTTGATATAAATGTCAACAGAAGGCGGGTCGATGCGATCCAGTTGCTTCGTGCGTTCGCGGCTACCGCGGTTGTGTTTACTCACGCGACGACCCGGATCGGCTATATGTTCCCAGAGGGGAAAGCGAGCTCGCACCTGTTTGATGGGACTTCCGGTCAGGTCAGAGTTGGCGATGCCGGCGTCGACCTGTTCTTCGTGATCTCCGGCTTCGTGATGCTGTATGTGCATCGGAACGATTTCGGCCAGCCTGGATCGGTGACAGGATTCTTCAAAAAGCGGATCGCCAGGATCGTGCCGCTGTATTGGTTGCTCACCACGGTGGCGGTGTCGGTCACGGTGCTGTCGCCGGCGTTATTCACAACGCACTATGCAGTGGCCGACCCGGCATGGATCGCCGGCTCGTATCTGTTCCTGCCCATTCCTGCTCCCGGACGGGAGTTGTCGCCTGTCATCGGGGTGGGGTGGACGCTGAATTACGAGATGTTCTTCTATCTGGTCTTCGGGCTGTTGCTGACGTTACCGCGCCAATTGGCGCTACCATTGTTGCTCGCGTCGTTTACCGTTCTGGTCGGCATGGGATCCGCGTTGGCTCCGGCAGCGCCTTGGGCGAAATTCGCAACGAGTTGGCTACTGCTGGAGTTTCTGCTGGGGATCGGGGTCGCCTATTGGAAGCTCTCGGGAGGCCAGTTGACGGCCCAGGCCGCGCGGGTTCTGGCCGCCTTGTCACTGGCCGTTTTGTTGGCAACTGTGTATTGGACGCCGGACGAGCAGGGCGCTGGTCGGTTTGCATTCTGGGGTATCCCGGCCGCGGGGATCGTCGTTGCGGCGACGAACCTCGACTTGGGGCAGGGACGACAGCGTCGGCTGGCCGCGGTGCTGGGCGACGCGTCTTATTCGATCTATCTGTTTCAGGTGTTCGCGCTGCCGATGTGGGGGCTCGTGATGTCCCACCTAGGTTTCGGAATGTTGCCGTTCGATCTCAATGTGGTGATCTTGACCATTCTGGTCGTTGCGAGCGGCGTCCTCGGCTGGGCATTTGTCGAGCGACCTCTGAGCCGCGCGATCAAGCCGCTGTTGTTTGGGTCGCCACAGAGGGATCATCCGGTCGGGGAATTGCGGTCGTGAAGCCTGTTGCCGGAGGATGCTCCATTGCCTGCCGTGTTTCGTCGAGGCGAGCCCAACCGATGCAACAGTGCATTCGCAAACCGATGATGGCTCGTCCCATGGCCGGCGCGGCGTCGCGGGTCTGATGTCTGGTG
>NZ_QTKI01000478.1:0-3334 GCF_010820945.1 Rhodopseudomonas sp. BR0C11 | reverse complement strand
GGTCAGGTTGAGCCGGTCGACGGTGAGCGCGGCAAGGTTGGACAGTCCCGCCGCCGGCCAGTCGAGCCGGCCCTGCGGATCGAGACCGAGATCGAGCGCCAATCCGTTGATCGACAATTCGTCGGCGCGCAGCTCGCCGCGCATCAGGGAGCCGAGGCTGAATTCGACATCGAGCTTGGCGGCACCGACCCGGCCGGCGTCGTTGGCACCACCAACCGTCACCTGCTGCAACCGCAGCGACGGCGTCGGCAACAGCCGCGCATCAAGCGGTCCAGCGACGCGAACCTGGGCGCCGAGCAGCCTTGTCGCTTCGGCCTCGAACGGCCCACGAAACTGGTTCCAGTCGATCAGATACGGCCCGACCAGCGCGGCGAGCAGCGCCAGGATCAGCGCGATAGCCAGGCCGAGCAACGTCGTCTGCACGCGGTCTCCCCTCGGGGGCGTTGTGACGCCCCTCGCTGGCGTCGTTCTTTCGTGATTTCAACGCCTAGCGACAGACTGTGGCGAACTCACAGCAACTTCAAGCGGCGGCTTCACGCGGCCCAAAGTTGCTGTGGTTCAAATCCCTTGCGGCAGGATCTTGCCGGGATTGAAGATGTTCTGCGGATCAAGCGCCTGCTTGATCGCGCGCATCGCCTGCAGCGCTTCGAGACCGAGCTCGGCCTGCAGATACTTCTGCTTGCCCTGGCCGATGCCGTGCTCGCCGGTGCAAGTGCCGTCCATCGACTGCGCCCGTTCCACCAGCCGGTGCATGAACTCATCGGCGCGCTTCAGCTCTTCGGCGTCGTTGACGTCGCACAACAGCGAGCAGTGGAAGTTGCCGTCGCCGACATGGCCGACGATCGGCGCCAGCAGCCCGAGCCGGTTGAGGTCGGCCTCGGTCTCGCCGACGCAATCAGCCAGCCGCGAGATTGGCACGCAGACGTCGGTGGCGACGACGCCGACGCCGTCACCCTGGCGCAGCGCCCGCACCGACCAATAGGCATCATGCCGGGCCTGCCACAGCTTGTTGCGGTCTTCCGGACGTGTGGTCCAGGTGAAGTCGCCGCCACCGCAATCCTTGGCGATGGCGCCGAAATTCTTCGACTGCTCGCCGACTTCGACTTCGCTGCCGTGGAATTCGAGCAGCAGCAGCGGCGTCTCCGGCAGCGTCAGCTTGGAATAGGCGTTCACCGCCTTGACCTGGGATTCGCTCATCAGCTCGATCCGGGCCAGCGGAATGCCGGTCTGGATCGCCAGGATCACCGCCTGGCAGGCGTCGCTGACCGAGGGGAACGAGCACGACGCTGCCGCGATCGTCTCCGGGATGCCGCGCAGCTTGATGGTCAGTTCGGAGATGATGCCGAGCGTGCCTTCCGAGCCGACGAACAGGTGGGTCAGGTCGTAGCCGGCGGCCGACTTCTTGGCACGGGTGCCGGTGGTGATGATCTCGCCGTCGCCGCGCACCACCTTCAGCGCCAGGATGTTGTCGCGCATCGTGCCGTAGCGCACCGCATTGGTGCCGGAGGCGCGGGTCGCCGCCATGCCACCAATCGAGGCGTCGGCGCCGGGATCGATCGGGAAGAACAGGCCCTGGTCGCGCAGGTTCTCGTTCAGCGCCTTGCGGGTGACGCCGGGCTGAATCACGCAGTCGAGGTCCTCCGTGTGGACGGCGAGGATCTTGTTCATGTCGCGGAGATCAATGCAGACGCCGCCGGCCGGCGCGTTGACATGGCCTTCGAGCGAGGTGCCGGTGCCGAACGCGATCACCGGCACCTTGTGCTGCGCACAGATCCGCACCGTGTCCTGAATGTCCGCGGTGTCCTGCGCCATCACCACCGCATCCGGCGGCTGGTTCGGCAGCCAGGTCGTGGTGTGGCCGTGCTGCTCGCGCACCGCAAGCGAGGTGACGAGGCGGTTGCCGAACCGCGCCGCGAGCGCTTCAATGGCGTTCGCCACGGCCTGCGGCTCGGCGCGCTTCGGCGTGTTGGTGATGGTCAGGCCCACGATAAAAACTCCTTCGGAACGGGGCGACCGTGGCAAAGGATACCGGAGGGGTCAAGGGAGGTACGATTGACTTTGGAAGTAGATCGCAGCAGCGAAATCGGCACCGTATCTCGGCCGTTCCTGTCGTCGGTGATGCAGATCGAGCCCGGCTGGATCGACTATAACGGCCACCTCAACATGGCCTATTACAACGTGCTGTTCGACCGCGCGATCGATCAGATCTGGAGCGAGCTCGGGATCGGCGTCGACTATCTGAACACACGCGGCGGCTCGACCTTCACGGCGGAAGCTCACGTTCGCTACTTGCGAGAGATTCATCTCGGCGACCCGGTGCAGGTCGCGGTCTACATCGTCGCGGCGGACGAGAAGCGGATCCACACCTTCGAAGAACTGCGCCATGCCGAGGAAGGCTGGCTGTCGGCGACATCCGAGAACATGTCGATGCACGTCGATATGGCGAGCCGGAAAGTCGCCCCGTTTCCGGACGACATCCGCGCCAATATTGCGCGGATGGCAGAAGCTCATCGGGCCCTTCCGCAACCCGAGGGCATCGGACGCAGCATCGCGATGCCCTCGAAGAAGCGGCCGGCGTCTTAGACCCGTGTGCGGCCGCGGAAGATGCTGACCACCGCCGAGATCAGGAACAGCACGATCGCGATGAAGAAGATGATCTTGGCGATTTCGATCGACGCACCGGCGATGCCGCCGAAACCCAGCAGACCCGCGATCAGCGCAACCACGAGAAACGTCACGACCCAACCCAACATGTGATGACCTCCGTTTCGCTTCAGGCACCCGCTGGCGGCTGCCTCTTGGGATGAGGCGCCGCCGGTTTCGGCTGCGCCGCTTGGCGAAACAATCCGAGGCTGGAACGAAAGTTCCGGCCAGTTTCGGCGTGTCAAGACGTCATTTTCACGCGAGAAACAGGAACGAAATCGCCTTAACCAGCCGCTGCGCCGGCCTGCGATGCGCGGTCGAACCTGTCGATAGCGGCACGCCGCGCCTATATCGGCGGATAATCCTGCTCTAAAGGCTCCCCTTCGAGCCCCGCAGCGCGGCTGTGGGTGGTAAAACGATTCGCATGACCGATCCGACCAAGCGCCAGCCTCTCGACCTCTCCAGCTATCAGCCCGCCGCCGGCGGCATCGCCGCGCGCGCCCGCGCCGCGGCCGGACCGGCCTATCTGTCCGGCCTCAATCCGGAGCAGCGCGACGCCGTGGAGACGCTCGACGGCCCGGTGCTGGTGCTGGCCGGCGCCGGCACCGGCAAGACCCGCGTGCTGACCACGCGGATCGCCCACCTCCTCTCCACCGGCCGCGCCCGCCCCGCCGAGATCCTGTCGGTGACC
>NZ_QTKI01000477.1:0-3338 GCF_010820945.1 Rhodopseudomonas sp. BR0C11 | reverse complement strand
CCACAACGCCGATCAGCAGTCCGACGATGCTGCCCCACGCCCCGAACAACACCCAAGCCGCCAACACCAGCGCGGCGCCGATCGCGATCACCGGGCCCGGCCCGCTTCTATCCGCGATCCGGCCGGAGATCGGCGCCGCGAATACCCCGACGACGCCGACGAGGCCGAACAGGCCCGCGGCCTCGGCCCCAAGCCCGAACTGCGGCTCCTGCAGATGCAGCGCCAGCACCGTCCAGAACACGCTGAAGGACGCGAACAGTGCCGCCTGCACCGCGGTCCCTCGCCGCAGATCCGGCTGCTGACGCCACAGCGAGGCCAGCGACTTCAGAGCCGCTCCATAGCTGATGTCGAGGTGACCGTGATGGCGCGGCAGCAGCCACGCCATCAGCGCCGCAGTACCGAGCGCCGCCGGCACCGCCAGCCAGAACATCTCCCGCCAGCCGAGGTGACCGGCGACAAATCCTGCCACCGTCCGGCTGAGCAGGATGCCGCACAGCAGCCCGGCCATCACAAGGCCGATGGTCTTGCCGCGGCGCTCCGGCGCCGCCAGCGCCGCGGCAAACGGCACAACCTGCTGCGCCACCGACGCGCAGGCGCCGAGCGCCAACGACGCGGCGATGATCAGCCAGGCTGACGGCGCCAACGCCACCAGCGCGGCCGCGACCGCCAGGAGCACGAACTGCGCGGTGATCAGCCGCCGCCGGTCGGTCAGGTCGCCGAGCGGCACCAGCAGGAACAGCCCGACCGCATAACCGAGCTGGGTGGCGGTCGGAATCATCCCGGTGAGCGCGGGGTTGCCGAGGTCGCGCTCGATCACCCCCAGCATCGGCTGGTTATAATAGATGTTGGAGACGCTGATGCCCGCGGCAGCGGCCATTGCCAGCGTCAGCCCCGCGCTCATTGCCGGACCGGGCAACGCTGCCCCGCCGGATCCCGGCTTCGGCGGAGGTTCGGGTTGAGAATTCTCCGCAATGCGCAGGGCCGGCTCACTGACGCTCATCTGGGGCCTTTCGTGACAGAATCGGGGTCGAGGTTCCGAAGATGGGTCGCAGCGCTCCGAAATCGAGGGCGGCCGCAGGAAGATCTGCGATGCGCGGAACGCTGTCTTGTCGGATTTGCCCGGCTTTTGGCCGCTTTGGGTGCGAATTTCTGGGCTTGGAAGCGATTTCGTCGATCCCGGTCGCCTATCCCTGCAGAGAACCTTGACTTTCGGGCAGCCGTGGCTAGTTTGCCGGCCAAACGCGGGTCCTGACGTTCGACCTCGCCTGTTTATTCCCAAATTCGAGGTTTGAGATCATGGCCAAGGCGGTCACCATCAAGATCAAGCTCGTGTCGACGGCCGACACCGGGTTCTATTACGTGACGAAGAAGAACTCGCGCACCATGACCGACAAGATGGTCAAGAAGAAGTACGACCCGGTCGCGCGCAAGCACGTCGAGTTCAAGGAAGCCAAGATCAAGTAAGCCGCTTCGGCCTACTGACGGCATTCCTTCCGCGGGGCCTTGGGGCCCCGTTTCTATTTGCAGTCTGATTCCGCCGGGATGGGGCTGCGGTTGAACTCCGGGCGGAGCAGCGCGATCTCAGGCTGCGTGTTCGGTTTTGTAAGGCCGAACCAGAAGGTCGGCGGGAATTTTCCAGGCGTCAGCGATCTTGCGGATCATCTCGACGGTGAGTGCGCGACGACGCGACAGCACCTCGGACGCTCGCGACCGCGAGCCGAGAAGTTCGGCCAACTCAGTCTGCGTATGTCCGAGTTCGTCGATGGCGTATTGCAGGACATCGACCGGGTCCTGATCTTCGCCAATCGCGATCGGCCACCGTTTCGCTTCATAAAGCTCGACCAGCGCCAACAGGACATCGAGCCTGTCGCCCTCTTCCGACCCTTCCGGCGCCCCCCAGCAAGCCTCGATCGCAGCCAGTGCGGCGCGGTGATCCTCGTCAGTCCGGATCGGGCGAAGGTCCACAGCGATCTCCTCAGAATTGCGACACGGTCAACGCATCAATCCGATCGTATTCGGCGTGCGTCCCGACGAACTTCACAAACGCGATCTGACGACGAAAATCGAAGGCGGCCACCAATCGAAAATTGCCGCCAGCGATCTCGAATCTGACGCGCTCACGATTGAGCACTTTGGCCTTGGGTGCGGCCTTCTGAACGTCGTCGGTCGAGGTCCAGCCTGCCGCCCTGATCAACGCGTACCAACGCTCGACAGATGGCTTGGCTTCCGGGTGTTTGCCCCAGAATTCGACCAGCACGTTGCGGGCGATCAGACGCATGCTCTTTAGTAGCACGTTCCCATTTTGGGAACAATGCTAGCGGCGGCATTACGCCGCCGCGGCGACGACCCGATTGCGGCCGTCGTGCTTGGCCCGGTACAGCGCGGTGTCGGCGCGTTTCAGCAGGTCGGGGATCGGTTCGCCCTTGCGCTCCAGCGTCGACAGCCCGATCGAAATCGTGACCTCGATCCGGCGCGCGCCCTTCTCGATCGCGAATGGCTCGCCGGCGATGGCGCGGCGCAGCCGCTCGGCCACCATCTGGGCGACGTGTAGATCGGTTTCCGGCATCACGATCACGAACTCCTCGCCGCCGTAGCGGCAGGCGAGATCAATGCCGCGGATCGACTTCTTGATCCGCAGCGCGAACTCGCGGAGCACGTCGTCGCCGGCATCGTGGCCGTAGCTGTCGTTGATCGACTTGAAGAAGTCGATGTCGAGGATCATCAGCGCCAGCGGCTTGCCGCGCGCGCCCGCCTGCTCGGCGAGCGTCGCCAGATGGCTCTCCATGTAGCGCCGATTGTGCAGCCCGGTGAGCCCGTCAGTGATCGCCATCTCGATCGAATGCTGCACGTTGTCGCGCAGATGATCGGTGTAGCGGCGGCGCCGGATCTGGGTCCGCGCCCGCGCCATCAATTCGTTCTTGTCGACCGGCCGCAGCAGATAGTCGTTCACGCCGATCTCGAGCCCACGCAGCAGCCGCGCATTGTTCTCGGCATCGGCGATCGCGAGGATCGGCACATGCCGGGTACGCTCCAGCGAGCGCGCCTGGCTGCACAGCCGCAGCCCGTCGAAATTCTCCAGCCCAAGCGACACGATCAGCAGGTCGTAATTGCCGTCGGCGGCGTGGAACAGCGCTTCGGAAGGATTGGTCTCGACGTCGACGTCGTGCTCGGCGCTGAGCAGCGGCGCCAGCCGCTCGTAGGACGACGGCCGGTCGTCGACCAGCAGAATGCGGCCGCCTTTGCCCTGATCGGCGACGGCTTCGCGCTCCGGCGCCTGCATGCCGATTTCGAGCGAAGTGATCGCCCGCATCCGCAGCTCGTCGGTCATCATCTTGAGC
>NZ_QTKI01000476.1:0-3341 GCF_010820945.1 Rhodopseudomonas sp. BR0C11 | reverse complement strand
ACGTCGGTGGCGGCGCCAGCAAGGAGAAGGTGACGGCGGCGTTCAAGATCATCACCGCCGATCCCAACGTGAAGGGCATCCTGATCAACATCTTCGGCGGCATCATGAAGTGCGACGTGATCGCCGAGGGTGTGGTCGCTGCGGTCAAGGAAGTCGGTCTCGACGTGCCGCTGGTGGTTCGCCTCGAAGGCACCAATGTCGAAGCCGGCAAGAAGATCATCAAGCATTCCGGCCTCAACGTGCTGCCCGCCGACAACCTCGACGACGCCGCGCAGAAGATCGTCGCCGCCGTGAAGGGAGCCTGAGGCCGCTTCTCGGCCTCTCCGCTGCCTCCGACCATTCCGTTCGACCGCGAAAGCATCACCGACCATGTCCATTCTGATCGACAGCAACACCCGCGTTATCTGCCAGGGCTTCACCGGCAAGAACGGCACCTTCCATTCCGAGGCGGCGATCGCCTACGGCACCAAGATGGTCGGCGGCACCTCGCCGGGCAAAGGCGGTTCGACCCACCTCGGCCTGCCGGTGTTCGACACCGTCCGTGAGGCGCGCGACAAGACCGGGGCGGACGCATCGGTGATCTACGTGCCGCCGCCGGGCGCCGCGGATGCGATCTGCGAGGCGATCGACGCCGAGATCCCGCTGATCGTCTGCATCACCGAGGGCATCCCGGTGCTCGACATGGTGCGGGTGAAGCGGTCGCTGAACGGTTCGAAGTCGCGTCTGATCGGGCCGAACTGCCCGGGCGTGATGACCGCCGGCGAGTGCAAGATCGGCATCATGCCGGCCAACATCTTCAAGCCGGGCTCGGTCGGCATCGTGTCGCGCTCCGGCACCCTGACCTATGAGGCGGTGTTCCAGACCTCGGCCGAGGGCCTCGGCCAGACCACCGCGGTCGGCATCGGCGGCGACCCGGTCAAGGGCACCGAATTCATCGACGTGCTGGAGATGTTCCTGGCCGACGACAAGACCGAGTCGATCATCATGATCGGCGAGATCGGCGGCTCCGCCGAAGAAGACGCCGCCCAGTTCCTGATCGACGAGGCCAAGCGCGGCCGCAAGAAGCCGATGGTTGGATTCATCGCCGGCGTCACCGCCCCTCCCGGCCGCCGCATGGGCCACGCCGGTGCGATCATTTCGGGCGGCAAGGGCGATGCGGCCTCGAAGACCGCCGCCATGGAAGCGGCTGGCATTACGGTGTCGCCGTCGCCGGCGCGGCTTGGCAAAACGCTTGCCGAAAAGTTGAAGTCCTAATTCAAACCTTGTGTCGTTCCGAGCTTACATTTCCCTAGAATAGGATAAAAGGTGCACTATGTTGCTGATCCGGTAACCGGATCAGCTTATCGCGATTAAGTCGCGATCTCATAATCAGGAAGCAATCATGTCTCGCCAGGACGCGAATGCCGCTTTCGCCCTATCTTCGTTTCTGCAGGGCGCCAACGCCACCTATATCGACGACCTTTACTCCCGGTATGAAAGCGATCCGTCCTCGGTCGATGCCGACTGGCAGGCATTCTTCCAGAGCCTCAAAGACGCCCCCGGCGATATCCAAAAGAACGCCGAGGGCCCGTCCTGGGAGCAGGCGAACTGGCCGCTAACCCCACGGGACGAGCTGACCTCGGCGCTCGACGGCAACTGGAATCAGGTCGAAAAGGCCGTCGGCCAGAAGATCCAGGCCAAGGCCCAGAGCCGCGGCGTCGAGCTGTCCTCCGCCGACGTGCTGCAGGCCACCCGGGACTCGGTCCGGGCCCTGATGCTGATCCGCGCCTACCGTATGCGCGGCCATTTCCACGCCAAGCTCGATCCGCTCGGCCTGTCGCCGGCGAAGGATCACGAGGAGCTGGACATCCGCTCCTACGGCTTCACGGAAGCCGATCTCGACCGCAAGATCTTCCTCGATCACGTCCTTGGCCTCGAATACGGCTCGCTGCGCGAGATCGTCGCGATCTGCGAGCGCACCTACTGCCAGACCATGGGCATCGAGTTTCTGCACATCTCCAATGGTGCGCAGAAGGCGTGGATCCAGGAGCGGATCGAAGGTCCGGATAAGGAAATCAGCTTCACCCGCGAGGGCCGCCGCGCGATCCTGATGAAGCTGATCGAGGCCGAAGGCTTCGAGAAGTTCTGCGACCTGAAGTTCACCGGCACCAAGCGGTTCGGTCTCGACGGCGGCGAAGCGCTGATCCCGGCGCTGGAGCAGATCATCAAGCGCGGCGGCAACCTCGGCGTCCGCGAAATCGTGCTCGGCATGCCGCATCGCGGCCGCCTCAACGTGCTGACCCAGGTGATGGCCAAGGCCCACCGGGCGCTGTTCCACGAGTTCAAGGGCGGCTCCGCCAACCCGGACGAGGTCGAAGGCTCGGGCGACGTCAAATATCACCTCGGCGCCTCGTCGGATCGTGAGTTCGACCACAACAAGGTCCACCTGTCGCTGACCGCCAACCCGTCGCACCTCGAGATCGTCGATCCGGTGGTGCTCGGCAAGGTGCGCGCCAAGCAGGACCAGCACGGCGACCTGCCCGAGGAGCGTATCTCGGTGCTGCCGCTGTTGATGCACGGCGACGCCGCGTTCGCCGGGCAGGGCGTGGTCGCCGAGTGCTTCGCGCTATCCGACCTGAAGGGCTACCGCACCGGCGGTTCGATCCACTTCATCGTCAACAACCAGATCGGCTTCACCACCTATCCGCGCTATTCGCGCTCCTCGCCGTATCCGTCGGATGTGGCGAAGATGATCGACGCGCCGATCTTCCACGTGAACGGCGACGATCCGGAAGCGGTGGTGTTCGCCGCCAAGATCGCGGTCGAGTACCGGCAGAAGTTCCACAAGCCGGTCGTCATCGACATGTTCTGCTACCGGCGGCACGGCCACAACGAAGGCGATGAGCCGTCGTTCACCCAGCCGCTGATGTATCGCAAGATCGCCGGTCACCCGACGACGCTGGAAATCTACTCCAAGCGGCTGATCGCCGATGGCGTCATCACCGAGGGCGAGGTCGAGAAGGCGCGGGCCGATTGGCGCGCCCGGCTCGACGCCGAGTTCGAAGCGGCCTCCAGCTATCGCCCGAACAAGGCCGACTGGCTCGACGGCAAGTGGGCCGGCTTCAAGTCGGCCGACCAGGACGAAGAACCGCGCCGTGGCATCACCGGGGTCGATCTTCCGACCCTGAAGGAGATCGGCCGCAGGATCACCAAGGTGCCGGAGGGCTTCCGCCTGCACCGCACCGTGCAGCGCTTCCTCGAGAACCGCGCTCGCGCGATCGACTCTGGCAACGGCCTCGACTGGGCGACCGGCGAAGCGCTGGCGTTCTGCACCATGCTGCTGGAAGGTCATCGCATCCGGC
>NZ_QTKI01000475.1:0-3358 GCF_010820945.1 Rhodopseudomonas sp. BR0C11 | reverse complement strand
CACCGGCGAGGAGATGGCGCTGCGCGCCTCGGTTCTCGACCTGGAGGGCGGGATGTTCAGCGAGGCGGCGCGCACCGGCCCGGCCAATCGGCCGCGCGAGCTCGGCCGCACGGTGGGCCTCGAACTGCTCGACAAGGGCGCCGCTGCGGTGATCGAAAAGACCCGGCCGGAGTAATCGCAATGGCCACAGTATTTCCGTTCTCCGCGATCGTCGGCCAGGACGAGATGAAGCTGGCGCTGCTGATCGCGGCGGTGGATCAGAAGGTCGGCGGCGTGCTGGCCTTCGGAGACCGCGGCGCCGGCAAGTCCACCGCGGTTCGCGCGCTGGCAGCGCTGCTGCCGAAGATGAAGACCGTGGTCGGCTGCCGCTACAATTGCGATCCCGACCAGCCCGAGCGCTACTGCGAAGAGTGCAAGGAGAAGGTCAAGCACGGCAAGGTCAAGACCGCGCAGGTGCCGGTGCCGGTGGTGGATCTGCCGCTCGGCGCCACTGAAGACCGCGTCGTCGGTGCGCTCGATCTGGAACGTGCGCTTGCCAAGGGCGAGAAGGCGTTCGAGCCGGGCCTGTTGGCGCGGGCGCATCGCGGCTTCCTCTACATCGACGAAGCCAACCTGCTCGAAGACCATCTGGTCGACCTGTTGCTCGACGTCGCCGCCTCCGGTGAGAACGTGGTCGAGCGTGAAGGCCTCAGCATTCGTCACCCGGCCCGCTTCGTGCTGGTCGGCACCGGCAACCCGGAAGAAGGCGAGCTGCGTCCGCAATTGCTCGACCGCTTCGGCATGTCGGTCGAAGTGAAGACCCCGGACACGCTGCCGGAACGCATCGAAGTGGTGCGTCGCCGCGATGCGTTCGAGACCGATCCGGCCGCCTTCGTCGCCGATTGGTCGAAGGAAGAGACTAAGCTGCGCCGCAAGATCTCGCAGGCCAAGGAGCGGCTGCCGGAAGTCACCGTGAGCGACGCGGCGCTGGAACGGGCCGCCAAGCTGTGCATGACGCTCGGCACCGACGGTCTCCGCGGCGAACTGACGTTGATGCGTGCTGCGCGGGCGCTCGCTGCGCTCGAGCACGACAAGACCGTGACCGATGATCACCTGAAGCGGATCGCGCCCTCTGCCTTGCGGCACCGGCTGCGCCGCAATCCGCTCGACGACGCCGGCTCCAGCGTGCGGGTCGATCGCGCGCTTGCCGAAATCTTCGGATGAGCATCGCGCTCGCATGGTCCGATGCGGTGACCGCGGCGCAGTTGTTCGCGGTCGATCCGGTCGGCACCGGCGGTGTGTTGCTGCGCTCGCGCGCCGGCCCGGTGCGCGACCGCTGGCTCGCGATGCTGCGCGCCGCGCTGCCGCCTGAACAACCCTACAAACATCTGCCGCTGCATATCGCCGACGGCCGCCTGCTCGGCGGGCTCGACCTGTCGGCGACGCTACTCGCCGGCCGCCCGGTCGCTGAGCGCGGCTTGCTGTCGGAAGCCGACGGCGGCGTGCTGGTGGTGGCGATGGCCGAGCGGCTGCAGTCCTCGACCAACGTGTATCTGACCGCCGCGATGGACGCGCACGAGACCGCGGTGGAGCGCGACGGCCTGTCGCTGCGGATGCCGGCGCGGTTCGGCGTGGTGGCGCTCGACGAAGGGCTCGAGGACGAGTTCTCGCCGGCGGGCCTGCGCGACCGGCTCGGCTTCCATCTCGATCTCGATCAGTTCGCCTGGCGCGAGACCGATGATTTCCCGATTTCGCTCGACGACATCCGCGCCGCTCGCGCGCGGCTCCCCGATATCAAGGTCGAGAGCGAGCAGATCGAGGCGGTGTGCACCGCCGCGGCTGCGCTCGGCATCATCTCGCTGCGCGCGCCGCTGCTGGCGATCCGCGCCGCCAAGGCGAGCGCCGCGCTGTTCGATCGCACCAAGATCGAGCAGGACGACATCACACTCGCCGCGCGCCTGGTGCTGGCGCCGCGCGCCACCGTGTTCCCGCAGCAGGAGCAGCCGGACCAGGCCGACGAGCCGCCGCCGCCCGAGCCCCCGCCGCCGGAAGACGACAATCAGGACAACAACGATCAAGAGCAGCAGACGCCCGACATCGACAAGGCGCTGGACGAGGTGATCCTCGCCGCCGTCAAGGCTGCGATGCCGCCCGGCGTGCTGGAGGCGATGCGCGCCTCGGCCGGACGGGCGCGGGCCCGCTCGGCCGGCAAGGCCGGCGAGCTGCAGAAGTCGAAGAAGCGCGGCCGTCCCGCCGGCAGCATCCGCGGCGAACTGCGCGACGGCTCCAAGCTCAACGTGATTGAGACGCTGCGCGCTGCGGCGCCGTGGCAGCCGCTGCGGCGGCGCCAGGCCGCGGGTCGCAACGGCAGTGCGCCGCGCATCCTGGTCGAGAAGGACGATTTCCGGATCGCGCGCTTCAAGCAGCGTACCGAGACCATCACCATCTTCGTGGTCGACGCCTCCGGCTCGGCGGCGCTGCACCGGCTCGCCGAAGCCAAAGGCGCGGTCGAACTGTTACTTGCTGACTGCTACGTCCGCCGCGACCAGGTGGCGATGATCTCGTTCCGCGGCACCATCGCCGAGATCCTGTTGCCGCCGACGCGGTCGCTGGCGCGCGCCAAGCGCAGTCTCGCCGGATTGCCGGGCGGCGGCGGCACGCCGCTGTCGGCCGGGCTCGACTGCGCCTTCATGCTGGCGGATTCGATCAAGCGCAAAGGCCAGACGCCGACGGTGATCGTGCTCACCGACGGCCGCGCCAACATCGCGCGCGACGGTGCGCCGGGACGGCCGCAAGCTGAAGAAGATGCCAAGGCGTCGGCCCGGCAGTTCCGCGTCGCCGGAATTAGCTCGGTGGTGATCGATATGTCGCCGCGTCCGGGCCCCCAGGCGGAATCCTTCGCCAAGGAAATGGACGCGCGCTACCTGCCGCTGCCGCATGCCGACGCCACCGTGCTGGCACAGGCCGTCACGGCCGCGACTCGGCAGGACTGATCGGCGTTCTGCGATCGCTGAGCTTGCTGAGAATTTTGGATCTTAAGCGTCGAGCACGAAGGCGTCGTCGTCTCCGGCGACGCGTGGCGTGGTCGGGGGAGACGGCGGCGCCTCAATGGTGGCGAGCCGTTCGACCCGCGCGCCCACCGTCGAGTTCCGCTGCGGCGGCCGGGCGATCCGCCACTCCAGCTCGCTACGGTTCTGCAGCTCGGTGAACTTCACCGCAAAACCATCGGGCCGATGCCGCACCACCCGGCCGACGCAGCTGCCGACCGCCAGCGGGGTTCCGATCTCGGGCTGCACATCGGCCGACACCGCCACGCCGGCGACTGTCCCTTATACACATCCGACGCTTCCGACGAAATAGACGGTGTAGATGGCCGTGG
>NZ_QTKI01000474.1:0-3378 GCF_010820945.1 Rhodopseudomonas sp. BR0C11 | reverse complement strand
GTCTGACCTATCGACCTGCGACGACGAGCCGATCCATATCCCCGGTGCTATCCAGCCGCATGGATTGCTGCTCGCCCTCGCCGCCGACATGACGGTGGTCGCCGGCAGCGACAACCTTCCCGAACTCACCGGACTGGCAATCCGCGACCTGATCGGCCGTTCAGCGGCCGATGTCTTCGATTCCGAGACCCACAACCGGTTGACGATTGCCTTGGCCGAGCCTGGAGCAGCCGTGGGAGCGCCGATCGCGGTCGGATTCTCGGTGCGAAAATGCGGTGACTTCGTCGGCTCCTGGCACCGTCACGATCAGCTCGTCTTCCTTGAACTCGAGCCTCCGCAGCTGGACGTCGCAGAGCCGCAGGCGTTCTTTCGCCGTACCAACAGCGCCATCCGCCGCCTGCAGGCCGCAGAGACGCTGGAAACCGCTTGCGCGGCCGCCGCGCAAGAGGTGCGCGAGATCACCGGATTCGATCGGGTGATGATCTATCGCTTCGCTCCCGACTTCAGCGGCGAAGTGATCGCAGAGAATCGATGCGCCGAGGTCGAGTCGTATCTCGGCCTGCACTTTCCGGCCTCCGACATCCCGGCGCAGGCGCGCCGGCTCTACGCGATCAACCCGGTCCGGATCATTCCCGATATCAATTATCGGCCGGTGCCGGTCTCCCCAAGCCTCAATCCGATCACCGGGCGGCCGATCGATCTCAGCTTTGCCATCCTGCGCAGCGTGTCGCCCGTGCATCTCGAATACATGCGCAATATCGGCATGCACGGCACGATGTCGATCTCGATTCTGCGAGGCGAGCGGCTGTGGGGGCTGATCGCCTGCCATCACCGGAAGCCGAACTACGTCGATCTCGACGGCCGTCAGGCCTGCGAACTGGTCGCCCAGGTGCTGGCCTGGCAGATCGGGGTGATGGAAGAGCAAGCGATCACACGCCAGACGCTCAAGGGGCAGGCAATTCAGCGCAGCCTGATCAACGACATCGAACAACTGCACGATCATCGAGCCGGACTGGCGCGCAACAGCGAAGCGCTGCTCGAGCTGATGGGAGCATCCGGCCTTTGCCTGCATAGCCGCGAAGGCGTGATCACGATCGGGCAGACCCCACCCTCGCCGATCATCGATCAACTGGCACAACTGGCCAGCCGCTCCGGCGGCAGCGAACTATTCCAGACCGACAGGTTGTCGACCATCATTCCGGAAGCCAGCGCCTGCGCCGAGGTCGCGAGTGGCGTTCTCGCCGTACCCCTGTCGCGCACACCGCCCCGCCGGGTGATGCTGTGGTTCAGGCCCGAAGTGGCGCAGACGGTGTATTGGGCGGGCAATCCCGACAAGTCGGTGACGGCTGAATCCGGGCGCCTGCGGCCGCGCACCTCGTTTGCAGCTTGGACCGAGCAGACCCACGGCCGAGCAATCGGATGGCAGCCGCACGAGGTTGCCGCCGCCGTTGAAATCCGCGACCTGATCATCGACGTCATTCTGCGCAACACCGAAAAGCTGGAACGCATCAACACCCAGCTCGCCCGCAGCAACGAGGAGTTGGAATCGTTCGCACACGTGGCCTCGCACGACATCAAGGAGCCGCTTCGCCATATCGAGGCATTCGCCGGCCTGCTCGCCGACAACATCCACGAAATGGGGGATGAGCGCCTCGGCGTCATGGTCAGCGGCATCGAGAAATCGTCGCGGCGGCTGCGCAACCTGATCAACGATCTGGCGGAGTTTTCGCAGCTCGGCCGGCGATCGAAGCCGCTGTCCTGGGTGTCGCTCGAAACGGTCCTCAACGAAGTGTTGGCCGACCTGCAGCCCCGGATCGCGGAAGCACGCGCCGAGATCCAGGCCGACCGGCTACCGTTCGCGCGCTGCGACCATAACCAGATCCGCCAGGTGTTGCAGAATCTGATCGCGAACTCGCTCAAATATCGCGATCCGGCGCGGGCATGCCGAATTCACGTCTATGCAGAACCGGACGACAATGGCGGGCGTCCCGAGATCGGAGCGGAGCCGGCCATCCGGATCTGCGTCACCGACAACGGCATCGGCTTCGACAAGAAATATATCGATCAGGTGTTCGAACCGTTCCAGCGGCTGCACGGTCCAGACGACTACGAGGGCAGCGGCATCGGCCTCGCGATCTGTCGCAAGATCGTTCAGCGTCATGGCGGACGTGTCGGCGTCGACACCATTGCGGGGAAAGGTTCGACCTTCTGGTTCACGCTGCCGGTTGCGGGCGATCACGGGCAGGATGAACGATGAGCTCGTCATCAAATCCGGGCCCGCCCGCCGCAACCGTGACCGATCCGAGCGGTCGGCTCGCGCTTGATCTCACCGAATGCGACCGCGAGCCGATTCACATTCCCGGCGCGATCCAACCCCACGGCTACCTGTTCGCGTTGGTCGATGCCGATCTGCGGATCGTATCCGTCAGCGCCAACGTGGAGGATCTGCTCGGGCAGCCGCCTGCTGCGCTGCTTGACGTGTCGATCGCCAACTACATCACCGCTGCCAGCTTCGCGCGGCTGACGCACGTTCTCTACGGCGGCGATACGGCGGCCATGAACCCGATCCGTGTGGACATCGCGACGTCTGAAGGAGAACGCGCGTTCAACGGCATTCTGCACCGGCACGACTCTCTCGTCCTTCTCGAACTCGAGCCACGCGACGAGTCGCGCTACACGAACGAGTTCTTCCGCAGCGTGCGCGTTGCGATCCGTCGTCTGCAGACCGCCGCCGATTTGCCGGCCGCATGCCGGATTGCAGCCAGCGAAGTCCGCCGCATCACCGGATTCGACCGGATCAAGGTATACCGGTTCGCGGCCGACTGGAGCGGTCAGGTGATCGCCGAAGACCGTGACACCGGAATTCCGTCGCTGATGGACTTTCACTTTCCGTCGTCCGACATCCCCGCGCAGTCGCGCGCGCTGTACGCGATCAATCCCGTCCGCATCATTCCGAACATCGCGTATCGCCCCTCGCCGCTGGTGCCTGACGTCAACCCGCGGGTCGGCGGCCCGATCGATCTCAGCTTCTCGGTGCTGCGCAGCGTATCCCCGACGCATCTCGAGTACATGGTCAACATGGGCATGCACGCCGCGATGTCGATCTCGATCGTGCGCGACGGCCGGCTCTGGGGCATGATCTCCTGCCATAATCTGACGCCGCGCTTCGTCTCCTACGAAGTTCGGCAGGCCTGCGAACTGATCGCCCAGGTGCTGACTTGGCAGATCGGCGTGCTCGAGGAAGCCGAAATCGTCCGCCACAGCGTCCGGATGCGCGCCATCCAGAATAGGCTGCTGCACGAGCTCGGCGACGAGCAAGGCCTCACCGCCGGCCTCAGCCGCGTCAGCGACGAAATGCTCACCTTGATGGGCGCACAC
>NZ_QTKI01000473.1:0-3380 GCF_010820945.1 Rhodopseudomonas sp. BR0C11 | reverse complement strand
GCGAAGGGATGCAGAAGCTCAAAAAGGGCACCGGCGGACCGCCGCCGCTGCAGCTCACCGAGAACCCCGACATCCTGGCCACGATCTCGAAGCTGACCGAGGGCCGGCCGCCGCTGGTGATCGGCTTTGCGGCTGAGACCGAAAACCTGATCGACAACGCCACCGCCAAGCTGGCCCGCAAGGGCTGCGACTGGATCGTCGCCAATGACGTCTCGCCGGCCACCGGCGTGATGGGCGGCGACCGCAACACCGTGCATCTGCTGATGCGCAACGATGCCGCCGCCGATCTCGAATCGTGGCCGCTGATGACCAAGGACGAAGTCGCGACCGCGCTGGTGGCGCGGATCGCCCAAGCAATGGCAGTTCCCGCATGACCCAGACCATCACTGTTTCGATTCGCCATCTGCCGCACGGCGAAGGCTTGCCGCTGCCGGAGTATCAGACCGCGTATGCCGCCGGGCTCGACCTGACCGCCGCCGTCCCGCAGGATGCGCCGCTGACGCTTCAGCCCGGCCGCTACGTGCTGGTGCCGACCGGACTCACCATCGCGCTTCCGGAGAACTACGAGGCGCAGGTCCGGCCGCGTTCGGGACTCGCGGCGAAGCACGGCGTCACCGTGCTGAACGCGCCGGGCACGATCGACGCCGATTATCGCGGCGAGATCGGCGTGCTGCTGATCAATCACGGCAGCGAGCCTTTCACGATCCGCCGCGGCGAACGCATCGCTCAAATAGTGATCGCCCCGGTCAGCCGCGCTCAGTTCGTGGCGGTCGAGGTCCTGCCGGAAAGCGGCCGCGGCGCCGGTGGTTTTGGCTCGACCGGCCGCTGAGTGGCGGCGCCGCGTTGAGGTGTTAGTTCCGCGACTCAACTAGATTTAGTGTCAAGCACGGCCGGAATCGGCGCGGGAAAATATAAATCGTCCGTTTGCGGACGGTCATGACTCCGTTCACGGTCTGGACTCTTACCCCCCGAGTCGCGATGGCGATAATGTCCTCCGATTCGGCTATGGCGCGGCTTGTCAGTTGCGCCGTGCGGTTTGGGGCAATCGATGTCAGGCGTATTGGGGTCCATACGTCGGACCAGTCTGTCGTGCACCTCCCTGGTGCATGGTTTGGCTGGGACGGCCGTGATGGTCGCGTCCTCGCCGGCGCGAGCCGCAGACGATCACCTGGCCGCCATCACGTCGTCGCTGCTGCTGGACCTCAACCGCCACGAGATGATGACGTTGATCATCGCGCTCGCGGCGCTGGGCTTTTCGGTGATGTCTGCGATCATGCTGGTGCGGACGCGGCAACGCGCGCTTGCGCGCGAAGCGGGGCTGCGCGCCGACCTGCAGGGGCTGCAGGCGGAGTCCGATCGCTTTCAGGCGCTGCTGTTCGCCGAGCCGCAGGTGCTGATCTCCTGGGCCGCCGGTGACAGCCGGCCGCAGATCAGCGGTGACACCGCGCTGTTCCTGCCGCCGGAGACCCAGAGCCGCCAGCCGCAACGCGTGCTCGCGTTTGGAACTTGGCTGCCGCCCGAGCCGGCGCTGCAGATGGATCATGCCGTCGACGCGCTGCTCGACAAAGGCGAAGGCTTCCTGTTGCAGCTCGTCACCTCGACCGGCCGCTCGATCGAGGCGATGGGGCGCGCCGTCGGCGGTCAGGCCGTGGTCCGCATCCGCGAACTCAGCGGCGTGCGGCGCGAGCTCGCCGATATGAGCCGGCGCTTCAAGGCGCTGCAGGACGAAACCGAGATGCTGCGCGGCTTCGCAACCGCCGCGCCTTGGCCGATCTGGACCCGCCGCTCCGATGGCACGCTCAGCTTCGCCAACGCCGCCTATGCGCGCGCGACCGATGCCAGCGACGCCGCGGACGCGATCGGCCGCAATCTCGAATTGCTCGATTCTTCCGATCGTGCCGCGCTGGCGCGGGCGCTCAGCGACGGCTACGAATACTCCGGCCGGCTGCCGATCGTGGTCGGCGGCGAGCGCCGTTACTTCGACGTCCGCGCCCTGAAGGTGACCGGCGGCAGCGCCGGCATCGCGGTCGACGCCAGCGAAACGGCCGCGCTCGGCGCCGCCCTGGAGCGGATGGCCGATGCACATCGGCGCACGCTCGATCAGCTGTCTTCCGGCGTCGCGGTGTTCGACGCTCAGCGCAGGCTGTCGTTCTACAACGACTCCTATCGCAAGCTGTGGGACCTCGACCGCATCTTCCTCGACAGCCATCCCGACGACTCTACCGTGCTCGACCGGCTGCGCGCCGAGCGCAAGTTGCCGGAGGAGCGCGACTTCAAGGCGTGGAAGAACAAGCTGCACGAAGCCTATCGGGCGGTCGAGGCCGAGAAGGACGTCTGGTATCTGCCGGACGGCCGCGCGGTCAGCATCGTCACCACGCCCAATCCGGAAGGCGGCGTCACCTATCTGTTCGACGACGTCACCGAGAGCCTCGATCTCAAGCGCCGCTATGGCGGCTTGATCGACGTTCAGCGCGAAACGCTCGACAATCTCTCGGAAGCCGTCGCGGTGTTCGGCTCCAACGGCTGCGCGCAGTTGTTCAACCCGCCGTTCGCGCGGATGTGGAACCTATCGGCCGAGGCGCTGCAGAGCCAGCCGCACATCGAGGCGATCGAGGAGTGGTGCCGGCCGCTGTTCGACGACGAGGTGTTCTGGCAGGCGCTGCGCGGCGCCATCACCGGCATCGACGATCGCCGCCATGTCCTGCTCAAGCTCGAGCGCAAGGACGGCAGCGTGCTGGCCTGCAAGACCATGCCGCTGCCCGACGGCGCCACCATGCTGACGTTCCAGGACATCACCGACACCGAGAATGTCGAGCGGGCGCTGCGCGAGCGCAACGAGGCGCTGGAGACGGCCGATCGCATCAAGATCGATTTCGTCCACCACGTCTCGTACGAACTGCGCTCGCCGCTGACCACGATCATCGGCTTCGCGCACTTCCTCAGCGATCCATCGACCGGGCCGCTCACCGAGAAGCAGGCCGAGTACGTGAACTACATCACGACCTCGACCAATGCGCTGATGGCGATCATCAACAACATCCTCGATCTCGCCAGCATCGACGCAGGCGCCATGACGCTCAATCTCAGCCCGATCGACATCCGCAAGGTGATCGATGCGGCCGCCGAGGGCATTCAGGACCGGCTGGCCCGCGATCAGATCGCGCTGCAGGTCGATATCGATCCGGCGATCGACAGTTTTGTCGGCGATGAGCGGCGGGTCGTGCAGGTGCTGTACAATCTGCTCGCCAACGCGGTCGATTTCTCGCCCCCGCAAGGGACGGTGCGGCTGACGGTGCGCAGGGGCGAGACCCGCGTCGCGTTCACCGTGACCGACTCCGGTCCCGGCATCGCGCCGGCGTTCAAAGAGAAGATGTTCGATC
>NZ_QTKI01000472.1:0-3391 GCF_010820945.1 Rhodopseudomonas sp. BR0C11 | reverse complement strand
AAGCCGCCGCCGTCCTCGGCAAACGGCAGGCCGTGCAGGTTCATGCCGAACATGCCGGTGACCAGGGTCGGGGGCAGCAGCAGCGCGGTCAGCACTGACAGCACCCGCAGGCTGTTGTTGCCCTGCTCCTCGATCTGCAGGTGCAACTCTTCCTGCAGCAGCCGGCTGCGCTCGCGCATCTCCACCACCGAATGGTCGAGCCCGTCGAGCCGCTGCGCCAGCTTGCCGGCGCAGGGCCGCAGCCGCGGCGCCAGTTCGGCGCCGTCCCGGTCGAACCGGTGCAGCAGCACCCGCAGGCCGGACAGATGCCGGTGCAGCCGGACGCAGCTCCGGCGCAGCCGGCCGAGGCCCTGACGCAGCTCGTCGGTGTCGTCGGTGAGCAGCTTTTCCTCGAGCTGGTCGAGCGCCTGCACCATGTCGTCGGCGATCGCTTCGATCGCCTCGGCGACATTGTGGACGATCAGGTCGAACAGGCCGGCACAGCTCTCCACCCGGTGGCCGCTTTCCAGCGCCCGCCGGGCGGCGTCGACCGCGCCGAGCGGCTGGTGGCGGCCGGTGATCACCAGATGCTCGGTCATCACGAACCGCAGCAGCCCGATGTCCTCGGTGATCTCGTCGATGTCGCGTCCGAGGTCGGCGATCGCGCCGTACACGCAACCGTCGAGGCTGTGGATCTGCTGATAGACGTCTGCGGCCTGCAGCAGCGTCTTGGCCGGCGGCGGCAACGCGGTGCCGCCGATCCACTGCAGCGCGCGGCTGTCGGTGAGATCGAGGTGCAGCCAGGTCCAGCCGTCATGCAGCTCAGGCGTAAAGGTGCCGTCCGGTCCGCTATGGGCGGCGCCATCGGGGCCGATCCGGAACGCCCAGATCAGGCCCGGCACCGGCGGACGCGCAGCTTCGCCGCCGGCGGCTTCCGCCCCGGGGATGCTGAAGCGGATGTCACCCGCGAGCGGCAGCACGGTAGGCATCGGGACGCGATCAGACCGAACGTAGCGCGACGCTGCGCCGGATCAGCACAGTGGCCACGCGAGATCTGGCGACGCAAGCGGTGGCGACCGAAGAGGTGGGGCGGCTGTCGCGGATCATTCTCGTCACTCCGCACGAACGAATGACGATTTTGCCTCGGCGATTTGACGGTGGGATGACAGCGCCCGAGTCGGCAGCGAATACCAGGAACAATCCTTGGAAGGTCGCGTTGGGCGGGTGGACTGACAGCGCCACACCCATTCACGACGGAGTTCACAGTATGGCCGCCACCAAAGACAAGGACCTCAACGACCTGTTCCTCGACACCTTGAAGGACATCTATTTTGCCGAGAAGCAGATCCTGAAGGCGCTGCCGAAGATGGCCAAGGCCGCCACCTCGGACAAGCTGCGCGCCGCGTTCGAGAAGCATCTCGCTGAGACCGAAGGCCAGATCGAGCGGCTGGAGCAGGTGTTCGAACTGCTCGAGAAGCCGGCCCGCGGCAAGACCTGCGACGCCATCCTCGGCATTCTCGACGAGGGCAAGGAGATCATGGACGAGTACAAGGGCACCGAGGCGCTCGATGCCGGCCTGCTCGCGGCCGCCCAGGCGGTCGAGCACTACGAGATCTCCCGCTACGGCACGCTGAAGACCTGGGCCGGCCTGCTCGGCATGAAGGACGCGGTCAAGCTGATCGACCAGACGCTGCAGCAGGAGAAGACCACCGACATGACCCTTTCCAAGCTGGCCGAGAGCGAAGTCAATTACGAGGCCGCGGCGTAAGCAGCCGCGTCTCGCAGGCTATCGGCGGATCGAAACGACGAAGCCCCGGGCATTGCTGCCCGGGGCTTTTGCATGATGGTTCGTTCGTGAGGCTCAGCCGCCGACATCGGCGCTGATGACGTCGCCGAACAGCTCCCACTTCTCGCCCTTGAAGCGCATCAGCTGCAGCTGGCTGACCGGCGCGAAGTCGGTCGCCGAGGTGTTGATCTTGATGCCCGGCAGCAGCACTTCGGTGCGGTAGTCCTTCAAGCTGGCGGCCTGCTTCATGACGTTCTCGCGGGTGAGATTGTCGCCGCACTTCTTCAGCACTTCGACCAGCGTCTGCGCCACGCCGTAGCCGACCACAGTGCCGCCATCGAGCTTGTTGCCCTCCGGGAACTCCTTGTCCATGAAGGCGAGGAACTCCTTCATGCCGGCGTCGTCCTTCCACTGGTCGTCGGAGACGTCCTTCAGATAGGCCGCAGAGATCACGCCCTGGGCGTTCTCATAGCCGGCCGGCTTGATCACGCTGCCGACCGAGGCCGAGACGTTGTTGAGGAAGTGCGTCGGTTTCCAGCCGACTTCGGCCAGCTTCTTGATCGCCTGGGCGGCGAATTTCGGCGTGGTGATGTTGATGAAGACGTCGGCGCCGGTGGATTTCAGCTTGACGATGTGGTTGTCGATCGTCGGCTCGGAGACCTCATAACTCTCCTTCATCACGATCATCGACTGGCCCTTGGCGCCGAGACCGTCTTCGAAGCCCTTCAGGTAGTCCTTGCCGTAGTCGTCGTTCTGATACAGCACGGCGATCTTGGCGTTCGGCATCTCCTTCAGAATGTATTTGGCGTAGATCTGGGTCTCGCTCTGGTAGTTCGGCTGCCAGCCCATCGTCCACGGATAATTCTTCGGGTCGTTCCACTTGCTGGCGCCGGTGGCGACGAACAGTTGCGGGACCTTCTTGCTGTTCATGTATTTGTGGATCGCCGAATTCGGCGGCGTGCCGAGCGAGTTGAAGATCAGCAAAACCTCGTCGCTCTCGACCAGCTTGCGCGCCTGTTCCACCGTCTTCGGTGGCGAATAGGCGTCGTCATAGCTGACGAAGTTGATCTTACGCCCGTTGATGCCGCCCTTGTCGTTGATCATCTTGAAATAGGCGGCCTCGGTGCGGCCGATCACGCCATAGGCGGAAGCGGGGCCGCTGTAGGGCATGATGTTGCCGATCTTGATTTCGGTATCGCTTGCGCCCGGATCGTACTTCTTTTGCGCGAGCGCGCCGTTCGAGGCTGCGAAACTGAGGAGAACTGCCGCGGAAAGCGCAGCCGCGTGCGAACGGAGTGAAGGCATTTCTGACTCCCTTTTCTTGGATGTGTGACTGTTGTGTCGGGTGCGGGCTCTTGGTGGCCCTTTCGACAAACATTCAACACCTTCCCGAATGGGCCAGCAAGCATCGTCGATAGCTATGTCGTCGCACTACGTATTGTTGCGATGCGAAGTAACCGAAAGCGCACTAATAGGTCAGTAGAACTACCAGATTATCGATCCGGTTCGGCGTTGATGCGCCGCACTCGCTCGCGCGGGTTGTGTGGAGCGGTCCGCCCGTCGTGTGCCGCGTGGCTGCGGCGCAAAGAAAATCCCCCGGCAATCGCTTGCCGGGGGACGAGTGAG
>NZ_QTKI01000471.1:0-3400 GCF_010820945.1 Rhodopseudomonas sp. BR0C11 | reverse complement strand
GTATAAGAGACAGCTACGTGGTGGTGTTCGGCATGATCGCCAGCGGCATCGGCATGATGCTGGCGAGCGGAGCGGCGCCGGCGATCTTCTCGCACCAGGTAACAGCCTTGCCGGAGTTCTGGCACTACCGGCCGCGTATCCCGCACGGGTTCGGTGCACGGCTGCTGGTGGTCCTGCTGATCGTGCATGTCGCGGCGGCGCTGTATCACCATCTGCGCGGCGACCGCGTGTTCGGCCGGATCTGGTTTCCGCGGGGCTCGCAGCCTTAGAGTTCGCGCGAAACGGATTCTGAGGATTCAGCGCTCACTCTCTCGACATCGTGCCCGGCCTTGCGCCGGGCATCTTCGTTTCTGACCGACGTTTGCGCCCTCGATCGAAGTCAATCCCATGGCAGCTCTCGTTCTTTCCGTCGCCGGCGCTGCGGCCGGTGCGCTGTTCGGTCCGGTCGGTGCGATCGCCGGGCGGATTGCGGGCGCGCTGATCGGCAATGCGCTGGATCAGTCGCTGTTCGGCGGCAGCAGCGATAGCTCGCGCGCGGTCGAAGGGCCGCGGCTCGCCGATCTCGACGTGATGGCCTCGACCGAAGGTGCACCGATCCCGCGGGTCTATGGCCGCGCCCGGCTCGCCGGCCAGGTGATCTGGGCCACCGCGCTCGAGGAGGTGATCAGCGTGGAGCAGAGCACCACCGGCGGCGGAGGCGGCGGCAAGGGTTTTGGCGGCGGCGGGGGCGGGCAGACCACGACCACCCCCACGGCTTACAGTTACTTCGCCAATATCGCGGTCGGGCTGTGCGAAGGACCGATCGGCCGGGTGGCGCGGATCTGGGCCGACGGCAAGCCGCTCGATCTGTCCGGCCTCAACATCCGCGTTCATCGCGGCACCGAGGATCAGGCGCCGGACGGGCTGATCGTTGCCAAGGAAGGCGCCGGCAATGCGCCGGCCTATCGCGGGCTGGCTTACGTCGTGTTCGAACGGCTGCCGCTCGCCGATTTCGGCAACCGGATTCCGCAATTGTCGTTCGAGATCGTGCGGCCGATCGGCGAGCTCGAACAGATCACCCGCGCGGTGACGCTGATCCCCGGCACCACCGAATTCGGCTACGAGCCGGCGACGCGGGTGCAGCTGCTCGGCGCCGGCAGTGCCGCGCCGGAGAACCGCCATGTCGCCTATGCGCCGTCCGACGTGCTGGCCTCGCTCGACGACCTGCAGGGCGTCTGTCCGGGACTACAGCGGGTCGCGCTGGTGGTGGCGTGGTTCGGCACTGACTTGCGCGCGCAGGCCTGCACGGTCGAGCCCGGCGTCGAGCGCCGCGACAAGAGGCTCGATCAAGGCTCCTGGTCGGTGGCCGGCGCGACGCGCGCCAGCGCACGGCTGATCTCGCAAGTCAATGGACGCCCTGCGTACGGCGGCACGCCGTCCGACGACACCGTGGTGCATCTGATCGGCGAGATGAAAGCGCGCGGGCTGAAGATCACGTTCTATCCGTTTGTGGTGATGGACGTGCCGGCCGGCAACGGCCTTGCCAATCCTTGGACCGGCGCGGCGCCGCAGCCGCCTTATCCCTGGCGCGGCCGCATCACCTGCGATCCGGCACCGGGCGTGCCGGGCTCACCGCAAGGCACCGCGACGGCCGCCGCGCAGGTGGCGCAGTTCTTCGCCGGCGGCACGTGGAATTATCGCCGCATGATCCTGCACTACGCGCAGCTCTGCGCCAGTGCCGGCGGTGTCGATGCGTTCCTGATCGGCTCGGAGCTGCGCTCGCTGACGCGCGTGCGTTCGGCGCCCGGCGTGTACCCGGCGGTGCAGCAGCTCGTCGCGCTCGCCGCCGACGTCAAGGCGATCGTCGGCGGTGGCACGCTGGTCACGTATGGAGCCGACTGGACCGAATACGGCGCCGACGTGGTGACGCCGGACGCGTCCGAGGTGCGGTTTCCGCTCGACCCGCTGTGGGCCTCGCGGGCGATCGGCGCGATCGGAATCGATTACTACGCACCGCTGGCCGATTGGCGCGACGATGCCGGCCATCTGGATTCGACGCTCGCCGCCACCACTTACGATCGCGCTTACCTTGCCGGCAATGTCGAAGCCGGGGAGGGCTACGACTGGTACTACCCGGACGCGGCGGCGCGCACAGCCCAAGCGCGGGTGCCGATCACCGACGGGCTCGGCAAGCCGTGGATCTATCGCGTCAAGGACATCCGCAGCTTCTGGTCGCAGCCGCATCACGAGCGGGTCGGCGGCGCCGAGCTGGCATCGCCGACCGGCTGGGTGCCGATGAGCAAGCCGGTGTGGTTGACCGAGGTCGGTTGCCCGGCGGTCGACAAGGGCGCCAATCAGCCGAGCGTGTTTCCCGATCCGAAATCCAGCGAGAATTTTGCGCCGTATTTCTCCAGCGGCGAGCGCGACGATCTGATCCAGCGCCGTTATCTCGAGTGCCTGATCACGGCGTTCAGCGCCGACGCCCGCAATCCGGTGTCGCCGCTGTATGGCGGGCGGATGATCGATCTGTCGGCGATCCATCTGTGGACCTGGGACGCGCGGCCCTATCCGGTGTTTCCTGCAGCTGAGGATGTGTGGAGCGATGCGCCGAACTGGACCAGCGGGCACTGGCTGACCGGCCGGCTGGGCGGCGCGCCGCTCGATGCGCTGATCGCCGCGCTGCTCGCCGATGCCGGTGTCGGCGGCGTCGACAGCCGCGATCTGCGCGAGGGCTGCGACGGCTATGTGGTCGACCGGCCGATGTCGCCGCGCGCGATGATCGAGCCGCTGGCGCTGGCCTACAGCTTCGAGGCGGAGGCGGCCGGCGGTGTGTTGCGGTTCGTGCAGCGTGGCGCCGCGCCGGTGATCGAACTGAACGAGGACGACCTGGTGCTGCCCGACAAGGGCGCGCCGTGGCGGCTGACGCGGGCGCAGGAGACCGAACTGCCGCGCGAAACCGCGATCGCTTACAGCGATGCGCTGGCCGATTATCGCCGCGCCGCCGCTAGCTCGCGCCGGCTGGTCGGCGGCGCCGCGCGGATGGTGAAGGCCGATCTTGCGGTCGTCACCAACGATGCGGCGGCGGCGCGGCGCGCCGAGATCGTGCTGCAGGATCTGTGGGCCGGCCGCGAGCGCGCCGGCTTCGCGCTCGGCTTGCGGCATCTGCGGCTCGCACCTGGCGATGTGGTGGCGCTGACGCTCGCCGGGCGACGGCGGCTGTTCGAGATCGACGAACTGGTCGACACCAGTACGCGGCAGGTGACGGCGCGCAGCATCGATCCCGACGTATTCGCGCTGCCGCAGCGGATGCCGCGCCCGGCCGTGGTAACGATCCCGGCCGCGCTCGGCCCGGCCGAAGTGATCGCGCTCGATCTGCCGGTGATCGATGCGGCTGCGCCCGACGTGCTGACCCGGCTCGCGG
>NZ_QTKI01000470.1:0-3401 GCF_010820945.1 Rhodopseudomonas sp. BR0C11 | reverse complement strand
GCAGTGCGGCCCTTGGCCGGGCAAGGTCAAAGCCGACATCGGCAAGCAACTGATGAATTGAACAGACCGAGATGAGCAACAAAAAAGCGCGGCCCGCAGGCCGCGCTTTTGATGATTGAAGCCGTTGTCGGAGCGATCAGGCCGCCGTCGACTGGCGCTTGTCCTTGGCCTCGGTGGCTTCGTCGCGGCGGATCTCGGACAGCTTCTTCTCGACCTGTTCGGAGAACACGTACTGCGCCGGGCGCTGCTTCGACATGTCGATCTCGGGTGCCATCGGGCCCGAGGTCTTGATGCCGCGGAGCGCCACCCAGGCGGCCTTCAGCGGATTGTTGAGCGAGGCCATCGCCGCGGTCGGCTCATAGCCGCAATGCGCCATGCAGTCGGCGCACTTCTCGTACTTGCCGGTGCCGTAGGAATCCCAATCGGTGGTTTCCATCAGCTCCTTGAAGGTCTTGGCATAGCCTTCGCCGAGCAGGTAGCAGGGCTTCTGCCAGCCGAAGATGTTGCGCGCCGGCATGCCCCACGGGGTGCACTCGAACTCCTGGTTGCCGGCCAGGAAGTCGAGGAACATGCTGGAGTGCATGAAGCTCCACTTCTTGCCCTTGCCGCGCGCGAACACCTCGCGGAACAGGTTCTTGGTCTTGGTGCGGTTGAGGAAGTGCTCCTGGTCCGGCGCACGCTCATAGGCGTAGCCCGGCGAGATCGACACGCCGACGCCGAGCTCTTCGGTGAAGTCCATGAACTTGGCGATGTCCTCGGCGGCGTAGCCGTCGAACACCGTGCAGTTGACGTTGACGGTGAAGCCCTTGGCCTTGGCCGCCTTGATCGCCGCGACCGCGCGGTCGAACACGCCCTCCTGCGACACCGCTTTGTCGTGGTGCTCCTTCAGGCCGTCGAGATGCACCGAGAAGAACAGATAGGGCGACGGCTCGAACAAATGCAGCTTCTTCTCGAGCAGCAGCGCGTTGGTGCACAGCGACACGAACTTCTTGCGCGCCACCAGACCGCGCACGATCTCACCGATCTCCTTGTGGATCAGCGGCTCGCCGCCCGGGATCGCGACCATCGGCGCACCGCATTCCTCGGCGGCGTCCCAGCACTCCTGCGCGGTCATCCGGCGGTTCAGGATCGCGTCGGGATAGTCGATCTTGCCGCATCCGGCGCAGGCGAGGTTGCAGCGGAACAGCGGCTCCAGCATCAGTACCAGCGGATAACGCTTCCGCCCGAGCAGCTTCTGCTTCAGCAGATAACCGCCGATCACCAGTTCCTTGTGAAACGGAATAGCCATTACGAAATCTTCTCTTTCACGGCATGTCGGTTGGGGCGGATCAGGCGGTCGCCAGCTCCGCAGGCAGAACGAATTCGATGTTTTCTTCGCGGCCCGGCAGCACCGAGACGGTGACCGGGACGATCCGGCGCAGCGCTTCGATCACGTCGTCGACCAACACTTCCGGCGCGGACGCGCCGGCGGTGATGCCGACTGCTTTCTTGCCGTCGAGCCAGGCCGGGTCGAGTTCGCTGCCGTCGGCGATCAAGTAGCTCGGAATGCCGGCTTCGGTGCCGATTTCCCGCAGTCGGTTGGAGTTCGAACTGTTGTTGGCTCCGACCACCAGGATCAGGTCGACCAGCTTGCTCATCTGCCGCACCGCCGATTGCCGGTTTTGCGTGGCATAGCAGATGTCGCGGGTGTCCGGGCCTTCGATATCGTGGAATTTCTTTGAAAGCGCCACGATGATGTCTTTGGTGTCGTCGACGCTCAGCGTGGTCTGGGTGATGTACGCCACCGGGGTTTCCGGCGGCAGCGTCAGCGCCGCGACGTCCTCGAGGTTCTGCACCAGCAGCACCGGGCCGGGAACCTGACCCATCGTGCCTTCGACTTCCGGATGGCCGGCATGGCCGATCAGGATCAGGGTGCGGCCCTTCGACGTATAGCGCTTGCCCTGGTTATGCACTTTGGTCACGAGCGGGCAGGTGGCGTTGAGCACCGGCAGGTCGCGCGCCGCGGCCTCTTCCTCGATGCTGCGGGCGACGCCGTGGGCGCTGAAGACGGTCACGGCCTTCGGCGGAACTTCCGACAGCTCCTCGACGAAGATCGCGCCTTTAGCCTTCAGGCTCTCGACCACGTATTTGTTATGCACGATCTCATGCCGCACGTAGACCGGCGGACCGTACTTCTCCAGCGCGCGCTCGACGATCTCGATCGCACGCACCACGCCAGCGCAGAAACCACGGGGTTGGGCAAGGAACACTTCGAGGGGGCGGACTTCAGACAAGGGGCACCACGCTCATGATTGTTCGGTCTCCTGGCAGCACGTCGCATTCCCGTAGCATGATCTAGCTGGTATGGGGACACCCGCAACCGCAAGGGACGCAGGGGACTTATTGGCGCAGTGCAGCACGCAATGCAAAACGCCCTTGGCAATCTGGCCTGGTGAGATTACTTCCGCGCACACACCTCCGCCGGCTTGTTTTCGGCCATTTTGTCCAGTCCTTGGTCGCAGAACCATCAAAACTAGTTCGATCGACTCGGAACCCGGCGGGGTGGCCGTATTTTAGGCCAGCCGGTAGCAATAGAAAGAGTGAATGTGCTGAAAAGTGCCATCGTCTCCATTGTCAGAGCCAGCACCCGTTTTGCGGCTTTTACTGTGCTGATCGGCGTATTTCTCGCAGTTGCAGCAGGTTTCTATACTTACCAACATTTCGGGATCAACACAGACATCAATCATTTGATCTCGTCTGATCTCGACTGGCGCAAACGTGATATCGCGTTCGAGAAGGCCTTCGACCAGGAACGGCTGATCCTGGCGGTCGTCGAGGCCCCGACGCCGGAATTCGCGAATGCCGCGGCGGCTAAGCTCACAGCCGAATTGTCCAAGAATAACATCAACTTCGACTCGGTGAAGCGGCTCGGCGGCGGGCCGTTCTTCGACCGCAGCGGGCTGTTGTTCCTACCCAAGGACGAAGTTGCCAAGGCGACCGGCCAGTTCCAGCAGGCGGTTCCGCTGATCGAAATCATGGCCGGTGATCCGTCGATCCGCGGCCTGACGGCGGCGCTTGAGACCGGTCTGGTGGGTCTGAAGCGCGGGGAACTGACGCTCGATTCGACTGCAAAACCTTTCAATGCCGTCGCCGCGACGGTCGAGGACGTGCTCGGCAAGCAGCAGGCGTTCTTCTCCTGGCGCGGTCTGGTCAATCCGGAACCGCTGACCGACGGCGACAAGCGCGCCTTCATCGAGGTCAAGCCGATCCTCGACTTCAAGGCGCTGGAACCCGGCAAGGCGGCCACCGACGCGATCCGTCAGGCCGCCGTGGACCTCAAGATCGAGCAGGATTTCGGTGCCCGGGTGCGGCTGACCGGTCCGGTGCCGATCGCCAACGAGGAATTCGCCACCGTCAAGGAC
>NZ_QTKI01000469.1:0-3427 GCF_010820945.1 Rhodopseudomonas sp. BR0C11 | reverse complement strand
GCGAGGTCGGCGAGAAGGCCAAGCGCGTCGCCGAAGCGGCTGAAGACAACGTCCGGCTGGAGTGATCGCGGTGACCGACGACAAAGCGCCTGACGATCGCCCTGGCGATGCGATGAAGAGCGGCACGCGCGAGCCTTGGAAAAAGCCCGGGCAAAGCTCGCAAGTCGATGACCAGAACCCACCCGACAAGCCGGATCTGGAGCGTTGGCAAAAGTCCAATACGCACTAATCCAAGTCTATCAACCAAGTCTCATCCTGAAGCATTCGACATGAACGCGGAGCCGAGCCTCGCTGTGCGCCGACGGTGGCGCGCGACTCCTAGGAGCGCCCCGGCAGAGCCGCGTCCTGACTTCACCTCCCCGCGGCAGGTGCTGCGCGCCGAGTGGAAGCCGATTGCGCTCGGCACTTACCGGCGGATCGGCGATGACCGGCTGCCGCTGGTCGCCGCCGGAGTGGTGTTCTACTGGCTGCTTGCGCTCTTTCCCGCCATCACCGCTCTGGTGTCGTCCTACGCGCTGTTCACCGACGGAGGCACCATCCGCGGCCACCTCGCGCAGCTCGCCGCGATCGTCCCCGCCGGCACGTATTCGGTGATCGAGGATCAGGTCGGACGCGTGCTGGCGAACGGCCAGACCAAGCTCGGCGCCGCCTTCCTGGTCAGCCTGTCGCTGGCGCTCTGGAGCGCCAATGGCGGCGTCAAGGCGATCATCGACGCGCTGAATGCAGTGTACGACGTCGACGAGCAGCGCGGCTTCTTCAAGCTCAATGGGGTCTCGCTGCTGTTCACGCTCGGCGCGCTTGGTGCGGTGCTGGCCGCCATTGGCCTCGTGATCGCGGCGCCGATCGTGCTGGCGCGGATCGGGCTCGGCAGCCTGGTTGCGGTGGTGGTCGATGTCGGGCGCTGGCCGGTGCTGGCGGCGTTGACCTTCAGTGGCCTCGCTTTGTTGTATCGCACCGCGGCTGACCGCTCTGCGCCGCCGTGGCGCTGGGTGGTGCCCGGCAGTGCAGTCGCGACGCTGAGCTGGCTCGCCGGCTCGGCTGCGCTGTCCTACTACTTGGCCAATTTCGCCGACTACAACGCGACCTATGGCTCACTCGGCGCCGCGATCAGCCTGATGATCTGGATGTGGATGACCGCGATCGTCGTGCTGGCCGGTGGTGAACTCAATGCCGAGATCGAAGCCCGCGCCGGCCGGCTTGGGCGTACGGAGCCAAGCAGTTAGTCCCGCCGGCTCGCATTGGTGGCGATCGCCGCCGCGGCGGTGCGGTTTTCGACGCCGAGCTTGGCGTAGATCTGCTCGAGGTGCTTGTCGACGGTGCGCGGACTGAGCCCCAGGATCTGCGCGATGTCGCGGTTGGTCTTGCCCTTGCTGAGCCATGCCAGCACTTCGCTTTCGCGGCTGGTGAGGCCGAACTCCGCCGAGAACTGCGCCGGCGCTTCGGTCGCGGTGTCGCGGCCCAGCCGAAGCAGGAATTCGTTGGGCCCGAGCTTACCCATATACTGCAGCCGCAGCTCGTCATTGCGAAGCATTGAGGATTTCATCGGCATCTTCGGCTGGGCGAGGCCGGTGTGCACCTGCTCCAGCCATTCGAGCCACGGCTTCGGCAGATCGAGCCGCAAGCCGTCCTCCGGCGCCCCGTCGGCGGCGAGCAGTTTCTGGGCCTGCGGCGTCGCCCACAGCACCTTGCCGAGCCGATCGACCGCGAGCAGGAAACGTCCCGAAACATCCAGCGCTGCGCGAGCGCTCTGGCTGACGCGGGCGTTGTTCAGATGCACGCGGATTCGCGCCAGCATCTCGACGATCGCGATCGGCTTGGTGACGTAATCGACGCCGCCGGCTTCCAGGCCGCGCACGATGTGCTCGGACTCCGACAGTCCGGTCATGAAGATCACTGGCACGTCGGACAGACCGGGACTGCGCTTCAGCCTTCGGCAGGTCTCGAAGCCGTCCATGCCGGGCATCACCGCGTCGAGCAGAATAATGTCCGGCGTAATCTGTTCGACGATCCGCATCGCCGCGGCCCCGTCGAGCGCGACCATCACGGTCATGCCGGCGCCGTCGAGCGCGTCGGTCAGCATCCGCAGCGTCTCGGGAGAGTCGTCGACGACCAGAGCGATATCGCGCTTTTTCAAATCATTGTTCATGGCGATACAGCGTGTTCAGCGTCTTCATGTAGGAATCGAGGTCGAACTGCTCCACCATCGTTCGCATCTGCGACACGAACGCCCAGGTCTCCGGATAATCGGTGTGGATCTGATCGAGCTTGGATTCGATTCCGCGGATGTAGCCGATCTTGCCGAGCTCGATCAATTCCTCGACGTGCTGCATCGGCGGATGTTGAATCTCGGTGGCATTCTGTGCCGCGGCGCTCGCCTCGCCCTTGTAGATCCAGTCGATCTTGAGCAACTGGCCGATCAGTTCGAGTAGTCGCGGAATGTCGACCGGCTTCATCAGATAGGCGTCGTGAAACGGCTGCGACAGCAGCGTGCCGTGCGCCTCCAGCGCACTCGCGGACAGCATCAGGATGCGGGCGTTATGATGGCCTTGGGTACGCAGCGTTTCGGCCACGGTCCAGCCGTCCATCCCGGGCATCGAGATGTCGAGCAGGAAAAGGTCGGGCTGGCAGTGCTCGGCGAGGTCGATACAGGAATAGCCGTCGGTTGCCACCAGCACGATGAAGCCGAGCGGCGCCAGCGTGTCCTGCAGTAGGCCGCGCTGCGCCGGATCATCGTCGGTCACCAGGATGGTTTTGCGGGCGCCGTGATAGCCAAGCACCGGGGCGCGGATCGAGCGGGTGCGGGTCGGATTGGTGACCTCGGACAGCAGAAGCTTGACCCGGAAGGTTGATCCTTTGCCAGGCGTCGAGGTGACGGTGAGGTCGCCGCCCATCACGCCGGCGAGCAGCTTGCTGATGGTGAGGCCGAGGCCGGTGCCGGTGTGGGGCTGCGCGGCACCGAGCGCGCCGCGCTCGAACGGCGCGAAGATGCGCTCCAGATCATCCGCATGAATGCCCGGGCCGGTGTCCCGCACTTCGAGTTCGGCCACCGGGTTGCGATAGTGCACGATGAAGTGGACGCTGCCTTCCTGGGTAAACTTGATGGCGTTCGACAGCAGGTTGATCAGCACCTGACGCAGCCGCTTCTCGTCGGCATAGACCATCGGCGGCAGATATTGCGGCCGCTTGAACACGAACTCGATGTCCTTGGCGGCGGCCTGCAGCCGGAACATGCCGACGAGCTGATCCAGGAATTCGCCGAACCGCACCTCGTCGCGCGACAGATACAGCCGTCCGGCCTCGATCTTGGAAATATCCAGCAGGCCGTCGATCAGCCCGGACAGATGATCGGCGCTGCGCCGCATCAGCCGGATCTGATCCCGCGGCCGCGGCGGCAGGGTGTTGTCCTGCTCCAAGAGCTGTGCGTAGC
>NZ_QTKI01000047.1:0-18729 GCF_010820945.1 Rhodopseudomonas sp. BR0C11 | reverse complement strand
ATGGTGGGGGAGGAACTCATGCACCCAATATGGCGACGATCGTAGCTAGACCAATTAAGCCAGCGTCTATTCGGCGGCCTCAAGCCCTACCCGCGAATGGTGAGCATAGGTCTTCCAGGTCGGACGATAGCCATCATCCGCCTGATTGCCCCAATTGGTCCACCCCTTGCGGGTTCCTCGAGCAAACAACTCGATGAACGGACCCGGTGAACAGGATTCGATGATATCGTATTGTTCGTCGGGTTTCCGGGAATGCTCGCGCTTGCGCGTCGCAAGGAGATTGACCTGCCGCCGACCCGGAGCAAGCGTGCGCGCGTTCTTGCCACGCACGCCGAAAAGGATCAGTTCGGTGACGTTGCGAAAATAGAAGCCAACGCCGCGGCCGTCTGATCCGCCGTCCTTGCGGACCTTGTGCCAGACGATGTTGGACTTGTAAGTGAACCCCCAGGACTGCAGCACCGCAATTCCATCCGGCAGCATCGCATTCGGCACCCAAAGATAGAGGTGCGAGGTCGGCGCAGCGATGTCTTGCACCGGCAAAGCGCAGATTTCGTCCAGCTTCATCGTGCCGTAGCGTGACAACCGACGATGCTCCGGCGCGACCTTACCGGTCTTGTTGGTGAACTGCCACGGCGGATCGGCCAAGATCGTCGCATAACGACGCCCTTCCGCCGCGCGCAAGAGATCCTCGCCCGCCGTCAGCATCCGCGACTCCGCACCTTTAGCCATACTCAGCGATATACGCGCCGAATTGGAAGGAGAATAGCATGTTCACGATACGTTCTCAAGATAATTGGTGATAAATATCTCTGTCAGGAATCAGGTTGCCAATGTTCGACCAACTTCGTGCCCGCGGCTTCGACATCGAATTTCGTTCCCACGCTAAGGCCATTCTGAAAGTGGATTTTCCGGACGTTGCAGACCAGCTTCAAGAGGTTCTGCTGACGTCGACAATCCCAATAGAAGAAATCATCGGCTCGGGCGGCGGCGAGGCCAAAGGCACACAGCGGCTCCGCAATGCCTTGGCTGCTCACGAATGGCACAAACACATCTTCGTGGTACAGCGCACCATCGACGGCATCGAGCGGGAGTCGCAGTCGCACGAAATCGATCACGTCAAGAAGTTCGAATCCGGAACGGTTGCTCTCGAAATCGAATGGAACAACAAGGATCCATTCTTCGATCGTGACCTCGAGAATTTCAAACGCCTGCACGCCGATGGAGGCATTTCGCTCGGAATTATCGTCACACGTGGGGCATCCCTACAAGTTGCGATGAAGCAGTTGGTTCGACGTTTCGTCGATGAGCATCAAGTCAACTCGCACGACGACATGCGGCGGATCGGACTTTCACGAACCCGCCGCCAGATCGCCGATGTCACGAAGCGTGTCGAAAGAGCGAAGAACCCGATCCCTTTCCGAGAAGCATGGACCGATCATTTCGTCAGTGACAAGTTCGGTGCGGCGACAACGCATTGGAGTAAGCTCCAAGACCGCGTCTCGCGTGGTGTGGGGAATCCGTGTCCACTGGTTCTGATTGGACTCCCTGACACTATTGTTACGTTCGGAGAAGACCCGAATGAACTGAGAAAGCTGCTCGACGAAAACGATTAGGGCGACGCAATGCGCCGCCCCTTTTTTCGTTGTTGCGATCAGAACCGCCTGCGCGCGACGGCTACCCCGCCCCTCACACCCGCTCGATGATGATCGCCGGGGCCATGCCGCCGGCGGCGCACATCGTCACGAGGCCGCGCTTGAGGTTGCGGCGCTCCAGTTCGTCGAGCACGGTGCCGATCAGGATCGCACCGGTGGCGCCGATCGGGTGGCCCAGCGCAATCGCACCGCCGTTGACGTTGACCTTGGAGCGGTCGAGGTCGAGATCGCGCATGAACTTCTCGGCGACAACCGCGAACGCTTCGTTGATCTCCCAGAGGTCGATATCGTCCTTGGTCAGGCCGGCCTTCTGCAGCACCTTCTTGGCGGCCGGCACCGGGGCGTTGAGCATCAGGGTCGGATCGTCGCCGATATTGGCCATCGCCAGGATCTTGGCGCGCGGCTTCAGGCCGTGCTTCTCGGCATATTCCTTCGAGGTGAGCAACACCGCCGCGGCGCCGTCGACCACGCCCGAGGAGTTGCCGGCGTGATGGACGTGCTTGATGTCGACGTTCGGATACTTCTGGTTGATCAGCTTGCGATAGGTGGTGCCCTTGTCGTCGAGCGGATAGTCGGCCATCGCGGTAAAGGCCGGCTTCAGCGCGGCGAGGCCTTCGGCGGTGGTTTCGGGGCGCGGATACTCGTCCTTGGCCAGCACGACCTTGCCTTCGTCGTCGACCACCGGAACGATGCTCTTGTCGAAGCGGCCTTCCTTGATGGCGATCTCGGCGCGGCGCTGGCTTTCCAGGCCGAGCGCGTCGAGCGCCTCGCGGCTGATGCCTTCCATGCTGGCGATCGCGTCGCCGCAGATGCCCTGGTGCGACTGCGGATGCACCTTGGCGAGGCGGGCGTTGCCCGAGCCCATGCCGAGCGGCGGCTTTCCGGCTGCCATGTCCTCGGCGGCCATCGCGGCGGTCAGCGACATCATCTCGGTGCCGCCGGCGATCACCACGTCTTCCATCCCGCTCATGATCTGCGCCGCGGCGAAGTTCACCGCGGTGATGCCGCCGCCGCAGAAGCGGTCGAGCGTGGTGCCGGAAGCCTTGATGTCGTAGCCGGCGTCGAGTGCGGCCATGCGGCCGAGGTCGCCGCCCTGCTTGCCGCGCTGGGTCGAGGTCGACCAGATGATGTCGTCGACGTCGGCGGTGTTGAGCTTGTTACGTTCGGCGATCGCCTTCAGCACGGTGGCGGCGAGGTGCTGGGGATGCATGTCGGCGAGAGCGCCCTTTCCGACTTTGCCGATGCCGCGGGGGGTGCGGACTGCGTCGATGATGTAGGCGTCTGCCATCTTGTTCTTCTCCCGATGTTGTTTGCGGTTTGTTGGGGCTTGGCGGCGAGATTGTCCGAGACGAGAGCGAAGTCAAGCCGCGGCAGCGATGCCGCACCATGCAATCTGTGGCGCGCGCCGGCTTATGCCGCGCGGCGGAACTGACGAATTGCCAACCGCGGTGCGCCTCTGCATAGTCGCGCGCCAACAAGACACTTCTGGGGGACTACCAACATGGCCGAGGCCGATCTCGACGCGATCATCCGGCAGCTCGCAAAACAGCAGACCAAGGCGCTCACCGCCGCGGTGAAGAAGCGCCGCGACGCGCTGCTGGCCCACGCCGCCAAGGCCAAAGATGCCGGCGGCAAGGCACAGGGCAAGGCGCTGGCGACCGCCGCCTATGAGCAGGGACTGGCCGCGGCGAAGCGGCTGCAGACCGCCGCCGACAACGCCGCCGATGCCTACGCCCGCGCGATGCGCAAGGCGGCCGAAGATGCCGCAGCGGCCGCTGCCGCGGCTTCCAAGCCGAAGGCGGACGACAAGCCCAAGCCGACGGCTAAGTCCAAGACCACTGCCAAGCCCAAGGCGACCGCCAAGCCGAAGCCGGCGAAGGCGGCGGCCGACAAGGCCGAGACCAAGCCGGCCAAGACCGGCGCGAAGACGAAGGCGGCCAAGAAAGCCAAGCGCTGAGCCAGCGCGGCTGTTCAGATGGGCGGCTCGTCCGCCCGTCTCGCTCCAAGCCCGCGGCTTGCGCTCCGCACCTCCTCACGATCCGCGAATCAGATGGCGTAACGTGCCGCCATCTTGCGAGGCTGATGCGCCGTGCGGCTGATCGGCCGGTATCGCTTAGCTGACGTTTGCAGCCTCGGTACGCTATCCGCCTCGGAGTATTCGGAGCCACGCGGGGCGATTACTCGATATCGGGCACAACTACTCAGAAGCTGCAGAGAAGCCGGCAAAACCATGGCGGTTTAGTCCGACCGATGCCTGTGAAACGGGCGTTTAGAGCCGGCATTTCTAAATTTGTGCAATGCACAAAATACGATTGCAATTAGCTCTTAGTGTAACTAATCGGAACCGACAGCGCAGCAAATTGCAAAGGGCAAGGCGACCACCGCGTCGCCAGGTGCCGCTGCTTGCATCGACAATCAACCTTTCCCAACGGGATTGCCAATGACAGAGCATAGTCTCTGGCGGTTCTCGCGTGCATTGCATCGCGCCCTCAACGACCGTCAGACCGAAGACCTCGCCACCATCATCGACGACAATATCGACTGGGCGATCTACGGCCCGATCGACATGTTTCCGTTCTTCGGCGCCCGCCAGGGCAAAGAAGCCGTCCTCGAAGTCTGCCGCCAGATCGCCGACAGCGTGCGGATCTATCGCTATCACCGGGAGTCGGTGATGCTGGGGATCGACTCCGCCGCCTCGATGGTCCGCTACTCGCTGACCGCCGCCGGCACTAACCGGCCGATCAGCGTGCGCATGGCGCTGTTCACGCAGTTTCACGGCGGCCGGCTGACCAATCTGCGGATGGTGCTCGACACCTTCGATCTGGTCGAACAAGCGCTCGGCCGCCCGATCCATCTGCCCAAGATCGCCTGAGACAATCGTCCAAGTTGTGGTGCTGCCGGCGTCTCCCCTGAGGCTGGCAGCCGCGTCGTTAATGGGACGTTGAGGATTGTCGCCGAAACACCGAGACGGCGCCGCAGAACGGCCGCGATGCGGTCAAATTGCGCTGGAGTCATGCGGCGGCAGATTACGTGCGGGGGATCCCCGCGCGGCGTGACGCTCACACAGGGGACCAACCGAATGAACGCCATTCCTTCCGAGAAGATCGAGACCACCGAAACCGACGAGAACCTCGCCGCCGTTTCCGAGGTCGAAGCCGGGATCCGCGACTTCGTCCGCAACGACATCGCCTATCTGCGCCGTCCCTCGGCGACGACCTCGACCACCGACACCGCTGCCGCTCCGGCCGCGACGCTCGGCCTCGAAGGCACTGCCGAAGCCGCGGTGAACAACGTCAATTCGCTGATCCAGCGCGTTGCCGGCACCTCGCTCGGCGAGATCGAGAATCTGATCGGTGAACTGGAGACGCTGCGCGACCTGCTGCACGCCGAAGGTCAGCGGGTTCAGCGCGAGATCTCGAGCTACGCGCAGCTCAGCCAGGCGGCGATGAAGTCGACCCGGATGATCGCCGACAACGTCGCGCAGTGGAAGCGCGCCGCCGAGACCCTGCGTCACGGCTAATCCGGCGCTGCCGGGCGAGCCCGGCAATCACCGCTCTGAAAACGCAAAAGCAGCCATCGCGAGGTGGCTGCTTTTTTGCGTGCGATCTCTGATTTTAGAGAGGATGGCCGGCGGGGACGCCGGCAGCCGCGAGCCTTAAGCTCAGCGGTCGGAGAGCGTGGTTGCGGAGTCGAGGCTGTAGGAGCCCACCGCGTAACCCTTCACAACCATTCCGGTGGTGATCATCACCGCCAGCGTCACGGTGGCGAAGATCACGCCCACCCATTTCAGTCCAGCTTGGTCAGCCATTGTCTTCAATTCCCTCAGCCCTGCGTTCGTCGACCGTGGCGCTCGCAGGGTTCACAACGTCTTAATATCCCGGCCGTTCCGGGGCCGTCTCGGTCAAAAGCCTCGCATTTGGTTAAAATGCGAACGGCTGTGTCCCCCTCGCCTCAGTTCACTCCGCGTTCGGCCGGCGCGGCACGAACGCCGTGGCGAGGAACGAGAACACCACCTCGCCGCGCTGATTGATCCCGGTGTTACGGGCCTGCATGATTCCCCACTGCGGCCGCGAATCAGACGGCCGCAGACTTTCGACCTGCTTGTAGTAGGTGATGGTGTCGCCAGCCAGCACCGGCTTGAGCCAGCGCAGCTCGCGAAAACCCGGGGACGGACCGCCGGTCGCCACCAGCTCGCCGCGCTTTGCAGCTTCGGCGGATTCGCGCTGAGCGTCCGCCACCATCAGCTTCATGCACACCGCGGCGACGTGCCAGCCGGAGGCGGCGAGGCCGCCGAACAGCGAGTTCTTGCCGGCCTCCTCGTCGAGGTGGAACGGCTGCGGATCGAACTGCGCCGCGAACGTCTTGATCGCGTCGGCCGTGAACGTGAACGTACCGACCTCACGGCGTTCGCCGATCGTCATGTCTTCCAGGAAACGCATGGTGATCGTTATCCGTTGCTGCCGGCGGCGCTGGTCGCGTCCGCGTCGCGGCGCTTGACGATGATCGGCGACACCATCTCGCTCAGCATCTGGCCGTGGCCGTTGCGCACGTAGCACTTGAAGGTGACGATCCCGGTTTCGGGCCGGCTCTTCGACACCCGTGCTTCGATCACTTCGACGTCGAGCAGCAGATCATCGCCGGGGCGCAGCGGCGACATCCAGCGCATCTCGTCGACGCCCGGCGAGCCGAGCGACGCGGTGTCCTTGATGAAGCCGTCGTACATCATCCGCATCATCAGCGACGACAGATGCCAGCCCGAGCCAGACATGCCTTTCAGCATCGAGGCGTTGGCGGCGTGGTCGTCCAGATGCATCGGCTGCGGATCGTATTCCGAAGCAAAAGCGATGATCTCCTCGCGCGTCACACGGCGAGGTCCATAGCGGCCGAAGTGGCCGGGCGCGAAATTTTCGAAGAACAGGGTTGTCATGGCATTTGCTGGTGGGAGGCCCGATTGTGGCCGTTATTGCGGTCGATCACAAGCCCATCATTCGGTTTGTTGGGGGAGACCACCGATGTTCAATTTTCGGGACCTGTTTCAATGGGACCGCTTCATCACGCCGACCATCATCAAGACCTTCTACTGGCTGGTGATCGCGTTGACCGTGCTGTTCGGCATTTCCGGCGTGTTTTCCGGGCTGGCGGCAATGGCGGTGAGCCCGTTCGGCGGTTTCATCCTGGTGCTGTCCAGCCTCGCCTCGATCCTGGTCGGGATCGTGTTCTCGCGCATCGTCGCCGAGTTCGTGCTGATCGTGTTCCGCATCAACGAACACCTCGGCGCGATCCGCGATCAGCAGGGATTCAGGTGACCACCTCATCGTCATTCCGGGGCGCGAACATAGTTCGCGAACCCGGAATCCAGAGATTGTTGCGAACAGAGATTCCGGGTTCGCGCTTCGCGCGCCCCGGAATGACTCGCTGAAAGAACGGCGCTCGAGAAGTTTCGCCGTCAGCCTTAGGTATTAAACCTGAAGTGCATCACGTCGCCGTCGGCGACGACGTATTCCTTGCCTTCCAGCCTGAGCTTGCCGCCATCGCGGGCGCCGGCTTCGCCGCCGAGACGGATGTAGTCGTCATAGGCGATGGTCTCGGCGCGGATGAAGCCCTTCTCGAAGTCGGTGTGGATCACCGCCGCAGCCTGCGGCGCCTTGGTGCCCTTGGTGATGGTCCAGGCGCGGGCTTCCTTCGGACCGACCGTGAAGTACGTGATCAGGTGCAGCAGCTCGTAGCCGGCGCGGATCAGCCGGTCGAGGCCGGCCTCGTGCAAGCCCAGCGTGTCGAGGAAGTCGGTGCGCTCTTCCTTCGACAGCGTCGCGATTTCGGACTCGATCTTCGCCGAGATCACCACCGCGACCGCGCCCTCTTCCTTGGCGCGCGCCATCACCTGTTCGGAGAAGCTGTTGCCTTCGGCGGCAGAGCCTTCCTCGACGTTGCAGACGTACAGAACCGGCTTGGAGGTCAGCAGGCCGAGCATCCGGAATGCGCGCTCCTCCTCGGGCTTGCGCTCGAGGAAGCGCGCCGGCTTGCCGTCGCGCAGCAGCGTCAACGCGCGGGTGACCAGCTCGAGCTGCTCCTTGGAATCCTTGTCGCCGCCCTTGGCCTTCTTGGTCAGGTTGTCGACGCGCTTTTCCAGGCTGTCGAGGTCGGCGAGCATCAGCTCGGTCTCGATCGTCTCGATGTCGGCGAGCGGCGCGACCTTGCCTTCGACATGGGTGATGTCGCTGTCTTCGAAGCAGCGCACGACGTGCGCGATCGCATCGACCTCGCGGATGGTGGCGAGGAACTGGTTGCCGAGGCCTTCACCCTTGGAGGCGCCCTTCACCAGGCCGGCGATGTCGACGAAGGTCAGCCGGGTCGGAATGATCTGCTGCGATTTGCCGACCTCGGCCAGCTTGTCGAGCCGCGGATCCGGCACCGCCACTTCGCCGACATTCGGCTCGATGGTGCAGAACGGATAGTTCGCCGCCTGCGCCGCCGCAGTCTCGGTCAGCGCGTTGAACAGCGTCGACTTGCCGACATTCGGCAGCCCGACGATCCCGCATTTGAAGCCCATGGTGTGTCCCGCTGTTCGAAGGCCGTCGTCGCAACCAAGTGACGCGTCATGCCCGGGCTTGACCCGGGCATCCATCTCCTTGCGAAGAAGATGGATCGCCGGGTCGAGCCCGGCGATGACGCCTTTACTGTTTGCTGCCGCTCGTGCCCTTGTCGTTGTCGTAAAAACCCTTCGCCTGCATCGCCAGATGCACCTTGTTGGCGAAGGAGGCGTCCTTACCCTTGGCGATCAGGCCGGCGTTGTCGGCGGCGATCTCGCACAGCGCTTCGACCCAGGGCCGCTCGCTCTTGGCAAAATCGCCGAGCACGTGATTGTGCACCAGCTCCTTCGCGCCCGGATGGCCGACGCCGAGCCGCACGCGAAGATAATCGTTGCCGATATGCGCCGAGATCGAGCGCAGGCCGTTATGCCCGGCGATGCCGCCGCCGACCTTCACCCGAACTTTCGCCGGCGGCAGTTCGATCTCGTCGTGAAACACGGCGACCTCGCTCTGGCCGATCTTGTAGAAGCTCGTCGCTTCCTGCACGGCGCGGCCGGACTCGTTCATGTAGGTGAGCGGCTTGAGCAGTGTGATGCGCTCGCCGTCGAGCACGCCGTCTGCGGTCTCGCCCTGAAAACGACGGCGCCATGGCGAGAAGCCATGACGCCGCGCGATTTCGTCGATGACCATGAAGCCGATGTTGTGCCGGTTGCCCTGGTACTTCGACCCGGGATTGCCCAACCCAACGAACAGCCGCATGACGCGGAACCCCGCGCCGGATTACTTCTTCTTGGCCGGCGCAGCAGCCGCGGCAGGAGCCTTGGCGGCAGCAGCAGGAGCCTTCGCCGCAGCAGCCGGCGCGGCAGCAGCCGCAGGCGCGGCACCCGCCGCAGCCTTGTCTTCGTTGTAGCCCGACGGCGGCACGATGGTGACCAGCGTGACGTCCTCACGCGACACCGACTTGACGCCCTTGGGCAGCGCGATGTCCGACAGATGCAGCGACACGCCGATGTCGAGGTTCGACACGTCGGCTTCGATGAACTGCGGGATGTTGTCGGCCGGCGCTTCCAGGTCGACGGTGTGGGTGACGATGTTGAAGGTGCCGCCGCGCTTCACGCCCGGAGCGACTTCGAGCCCCTTCAGGTGCAGCGGCACGCTGATGCGGATGGTCGCACCGGCGCCGAGCCGCAGGAAGTCGACGTGCAGCGGGAAGTCCTTCACCGGATCGAGGTGATAGTCGCGCGGGATGACGCGATGCTTCTGGCCGTCGAGGACGACGTCGAAAATCGTGGTCAGGAACCGGCCTGCCAGAATCCGCAGGCGAAGCTCTTTCTCTTCGACCGAGATCGGCAGCGGGGGCTGGTTGTCACCGTAGATCACTCCGGGCACGCGGCCGGCGCGACGCTCGGCCCGGGCGGCCCCCTTGCCGCTCTTCGGACGCGCGGTCGCCTTCAGTTCCAAGACGCTCGTCATCTGCTTAAGTCCTTGATCTGTAAAAAGTTAAAGGCCGCAAAGCGGCCCATTTGACACGTCGCGGCAAGCCTCCAGGGGTGCGGGGGCCGCGGACGTGGCCGGTTTCTAGCCGCAAAGGCCGCAAATGACAAGGAAATCGGGGAGCCAAGCCCCTTCGAACGGTCATTGCCGGGCTTGACCCGGCAATCCATCCTGTTCGCAAGATGATGGATGCCCGGGTCAAGCCCGGGCATGACGGTCGTTGTCCTAAAGGAGTTGCCTTACGCCAGCGCGGTCGGAGGCTCCGAGCCGCCACCCTGGCGGGCTTCCAGCGCGGCGATCCGGGCCTTCAGGGCCTCGTTCTCTTCGCGGGTCAGGCGGACCATTTCCTTGAACGCCTCAAACTCTTCGCGCTTCACCAGATCGAGGTCGCGCAGGATCTTCTCGGCTTGGCTGCGCACCACCCCGTCGATCTCGCGCTTGACGCCCTGGGCGGCACCGGCAGCGTCGTTCATCAGGCGGCCGATCTCGTCGAAAAGCCGGTTGTTGGTCTGGGTCATGGTCGAGATCTCCGTCGCGCGTCTTGCGCGGTTGCAAGCCAAACGGGCATTGGCGGTGACAATGGCGATGGATCGGGCCTACTTCAAGGCCGCCAGGCGGGACCTGCGCCGGCCCGATCCGATTTGCCATTCCTTGCGACGTTCGCACCCCCGTCGCAAGGTCGATTTAAGCATCGGTCTGGACGACACGCGGCGCCAATTGACGCTGTACCGTTGCGGGCTTTGGAGATAAGCCAAACGAACAATGCCATTCTTCGCCGTCGCCTTTCCCGTGTTCGATCCGGTGGCCGTCGCGATCGGTCCGTTCGCGATCCGCTGGTACGCGCTGGCTTACATTGCCGGCATCGTCATCGGCTGGCTGTATGCCCGGATGCTGCTGCAGCGACAGCGGCTGTGGGGCGGCCCGTCGCCGATCTCGCTGGAAGCGTTCGACGACTTCATCCTGTGGATCACCATCGGCATCATTCTCGGCGGCCGCACCGGCTACGTGCTGTTCTACAATCTCGACTTCTTCATCCGGCATCCGGCTGAGATCTTCGAGCTGTGGAAAGGCGGCATGTCGTTCCACGGCGGCTTTATGGGCTGCGTGCTGGCGGTCGTACTGTTCGGATGGAAGCGCAAGGTGCCGATCCTGTCGCTCGGCGACATCACCTGCGCGGTCGGCCCGATCGGGCTGTTCCTCGGCCGCATCGCCAACTTCATCAACGGCGAATTGTGGGGCCGCCCGGCCGACGCCTCGGTGCCGTGGGCGATGGTGTTTCCCAATGCCGGTCCGCTGCCGCGGCATCCGAGCCAGCTCTATGAAGCCGGACTCGAAGGCATCGGCCTGTTCGTGATCCTGGCGCTGATGATCCGCGCCGGCGCCCTGAAGCGGCCCGGCCTGATCATCGGTGCGTTTCTCACCTTCTATGGCCTCGCCCGCATCACCGGCGAATTCTTCCGCGAGCCCGATCCGCAGCTCGGCTTCCTGTGGGGCGGCCTGACCATGGGCATGCTGCTGTCGGTGCCGATGGTGATCGTCGGCATCGTGGTGATGATCACGACGTGGCGGCGTGGGCGCGTCACGCCCGCTGCGGCCACGACACCTTCCAGCGAGGCAGCCTCATGATCGACCAGACGGCCCTCGCCACCGAGATCAAGCGGCTGATCAAGGCCGCCGGCCCGATGCCGGTGTGGCGCTATATGGAATTGTGCCTCGGCCATCCCGAGCACGGTTATTACGTCACCCGCGATCCGCTCGGGCGCGAAGGCGACTTCACCACCTCGCCCGAGATCAGCCAGATGTTCGGCGAACTGCTCGGGCTGTGGTCGGCTTCGGTGTGGAAGGCCGCCGACGAGCCGGAGACGCTGCGGCTGATCGAGATCGGCCCGGGCCGCGGCACGATGATGGCGGACGCGCTGCGCGCGCTGCGGGTGCTGCCGGTTCTCTACCAGTCGCTCAGCATCCATCTGGTCGAGATCAACCCGGTGCTGCGCCAGAAGCAGCAGACCATGCTGGCCGGCATCCGCAACATTCACTGGCACGACAGCTTCGATGACGTGCCGGAAGGTCCTGCGGTCATCCTCGCCAACGAATATTTCGACGTGCTGCCGATCCATCAGGCGATCAAGCGCGAAACCGGCTGGCACGAGCGGGTGATCGAGATCGGCGCATCCGGCGAGTTAGTGTTCGGCGTCGCCGCCGATCCGATCCGCGGCTTCGAGGCATTGCTGCCGCCGCTGGTGCGGCTGGCGCCGCCCGGCGCCGTGTTCGAATGGCGGCCCGACACCGAGATTCTGAAGATCGCCAGCCGGGTGCGCGACCAAGGCGGTGCGGCGCTGATTATCGATTATGGCCATCTGCGCAGTGACGTCGGCGACACCTTCCAGGCGATCGCCAGCCACAGCTACGCCGATCCGCTGCAGCATCCCGGCCGCGCCGACCTCACCGCGCATGTCGATTTCGACGCGCTCGGCCGCGCCGCCGAGAGCGTCGGCGCCCGTGCCCACGGCCCGGTGACGCAAGGCACATTCCTGAAGCGGCTCGGCATCGAGACGCGCGCGCTGTCGCTGATGGCGAAGGCGACGCCGCAGGTGTCCGAAGACATCGCCGGCGCGCTGCAGCGCCTGACCGGCGAAGGCCGCGGCGCGATGGGCTCGATGTTCAAGGTGATCGGAGTGTCCGATCCCAAGATCGAGACGCTGGTCGCGCTCAGCGACGACACCGACCGCGAAGCCGAGCGCCGGCAAGGGACCCACGGATGATCATCACCTCGCCGCTGCTCGGCGCTGCGCCGGGCCTGCGCCATGCCTTTTTCACCCGCGAGGGCGGTGTGTCGGACGGCATCTATGCCGGACTGAACGGCGGCATCGGCTCCAACGACGACCCGGCCAAGGTCGCCGAGAACCGGCGGCGGATGGCAGAAGCGCTCGGCGTTGCGCCGGAGCGTTTCCTCACCGTCTATCAGGTGCACTCGCCGGACGTCGCCGTCGCCGAAGCGCCGTGGGACCAGGCGAGCCGGCCGAAGGCGGACGCCATCGTGACGCGCACGCCGGGTCTGGCGATCGGCGTCACGACGGCCGATTGCGGCCCGATCCTGTTCGCCGACCCGACCGCGCAGGTGATCGGCGCCGCCCATGCCGGCTGGAAGGGCGCGCTGACCGGCGTGCTGGAATCCACGCTGGACGAGATGGAGCGGCTCGGCGCCCAGCGCAGCCGCGTGGTCGCGGCGATCGGTCCGCTGATCCGGCAGCCTTCTTATGAAGTCGGCGCCGAGTTCGTCGCCCGCTTCACCGCGGCTAACCCGGCCTATGAGGCCTTCTTCACCGTAGCGGAGCGGCCCGGCCACGCGATGTTCGATCTCGGCGGCTTCATCCGGATGCGGCTCGAGGCCGCCGGCGTCGGCATGATCGACGACCTCGGCATCGACACTTATCCGGACGAGCGGTTCTTCTCCTATCGCCGCACCACCCATCGGAGCGAGCCGGACTACGGCCGCCACGTCCACGCCATCGTGCTCGACCCGGACGCCTGAGACCCGCCAAACCTCGCCGAAGCTTGCCAAAGATGAACGGGAATTAACCACGTTCGTTTACGCCCGAGGCGACGCCGATCCATCTAATATTCTGAAAATTTTAGAGAAATTGATTTTGCCAGCCTGCAAAGGATTAACCTGGTACTCGCCCCGCCCTAGACCTTAATGCATTTTAACGATATCGCTTCCGTCGTTCGGCGGCCGCTGCGCCGCGCTTTCGACGGGACCCTGCATGTTGGCTCGCCTGCCCCGCCAGATTGCCATGCGCACCACGCGCACCGCCCTCCTGCTCACTTTGCTGACCGGCCTCGCCGGCTGCGTCACCCAAGGCGGCACCGGCCCGATGGCCTCGGCTGGCGGCAGCGGCGTCGCGTTCGAATCCATCGACGGCCCGCCGCCGCAGGTGTTCGACCGCATGGTCGCGGTGCTCGACAGCGAATCCAAGCTGCGCCAAATCCCGGTGGTGTCGCGCGAAGGTGGCGCGGCGTATCGCGTCCGCAGCTATCTGTCGGCGCAGGTCCGCGGCAACCGCACCAATATCGCCTGGGTGTGGGACGTGTACGATCGCAACCAGCAGCGCACGCTGCGGCTGTCGGGTGAGGAACCGGCCGGCAACGGTCGCGATGCCTGGCAGCAGGCCGATGACGTCGTGCTGCGCCGGATCGCACAGGCCGGCTTCACCGGGATGAGCGGCTTGGTGAACGGCGGGTTACCTGCCGACACCGCACCCGCCGCAGCCCCGGCCGAGCGGGGCCCAGCGATCGCAAGTGCGGAGCCGGCACAGGCCGCGAGCAGCGATGCGCCGTCTGCAGCCCTGAGTTTCGCTGCGCGCTGATTGCTGCAATTGCACGCTACATAGGTCGAATCCGCACCGGAAAACCGTCACAACGGGTTGCCATCGCTGGCGACCGGCTGGTATCACCTCGCTCGCAAAACAGTCCGATTTCGCGAGTCAACCGATATGCTGAACGTAGTATCCACCGCGCCGAGGGGGGACGCGTCGATGTCGGGCAAGAACGGATCGGTCAAACTGGTCGCCGGCAATTCCAACCCGGCTCTGGCGCGCGACATCGCCGAATGGCTGAAGATGCCGCTCACCAAAGCGAGCGTCCGCCGCTTCGCCGATAACGAAGTCTTCGTCGAGATCCAGGAGAACGTCCGCGGTTCGGACGTCTTCATCATCCAGTCGACGTCGTTTCCGGCCAACGACCACCTGATGGAACTTCTGATCATCACCGACGCGCTGCGCCGTGCCTCGGCGCGCCGTATCACTGCGGTGATCCCCTATTTCGGCTACGCCCGCCAAGACCGTAAGGTCGGCTCGCGCTCGCCGATCTCGGCCAAGCTGGTTGCCAACCTGATCACCCATGCCGGTGTCGACCGGGTGATGACGCTGGACCTGCACGCCGGCCAGATCCAGGGCTTCTTCGACATCCCGACTGACAACCTCTACGCCTCGCCGGTGATGGTGCGCGACATCAAGGAGCGCTTCGACCTGTCGAAGGTGATGGTGGTGTCGCCCGACGTCGGCGGCGTGGTCCGCGCCCGCGGTCTGGCCAAGCGCCTCAACACCCCGCTGGCGATCATCGACAAGCGCCGCGAGCGCGCCGGCGAGTCCGAAGTGATGAACGTGATCGGCGACGTCGCCGGCTACACCTGCATCCTGCTCGACGACATCGTCGACTCCGGCGGCACGCTGGTGAACGCCGCCGAAGCGCTGCTCGCAAACGGCGCGACCGCGGTCTCCGCCTACATCACCCACGGCGTGCTGTCCGGCGGCGCCTGCGCCCGCATCAGCAACTCCAAGCTCAAAGAGCTGGTGATCACCGACTCGATCCAGGCGACCGAAGGCGTCTGCAAGGCGCCGAACATCCGCACCATCACCATCGCGTCCCTGATCGCCGAAGCGATCGGCCGCACCGCGGCGGAAGAGTCGGTGTCGAGCCTGTTCGACTAAGTTTCCCTGACCTCCGTCGTCATTCGACGCAATCAGCCTCTCTTTTGTCATTCCGGGGCGCGAGCAGAGCTCGCGAATCCGGAATCTCTTCATCGACAAGAAAGTCGTCATTCCGGGGCGTTCACGAAGTGAGCGAACCCGGAATCTCGATGTTCGAGGCACCAGCGATATTTCAACAATCTCTGGATTCCGGGTTCGCGAGCTTTGCTCGCGCCCCGGAATGACGGCGTCGTTCGCCCACACGATCCCGCAACTACACGATCCCCGCCGCGACCTGGCCGCGCAGGCGTTCGAGGCTGAGCAGGGTGTCGGCGCAGGCGTGGGCGACTTCGGCGCCCTTGGCGGCGAAGTGTTGCCGGAAGTGCTCGGTGTTCGACTCGCCTCGCTCGAAGCTGTGCGGCGTCGCCACCGCGGAGAACACCGGAACCTCGGTCTTGAGCTGCACGTCCATCAGCGCCTGGATCACCGTCTGGGCAACAAAGCCGGTGAGACCGTCATCGACCACGAGGCCGGCTGCGACGATCGCGGTGTAGCGCCGGGTCTTCGCCAGCATCTGCACGTGCAGCGGAATCTCGAACGAGCCGGGCACTTCGAACAGATCGACCTGCGAGGCGACGATGCCGCGCTCGACGATCTCGCGCACGAACGTCTCCCAGCAACCGGCGACCACGTCGCGATGCCACGACGACTGCACGAAGGCGACGCGCTGCGGCTTGGCGAAGCGCGGATACGACCGCTCGGCCGGCGGCGGCGCAGTCTCGGCAGGATCGGTCACGGTTTCGGTCATCGGTGGGCTCACTGGGCTGTCATCTGAAGGTCGGCTCAGGCTACCAGCGGCCGCCCCTGAATCAAAGGTTGACCATGCGGCGAAAGACTCGTGTGGAGCGAATTCCGCGCCCCGGACTCGGCTAACGCGAATCCGATTCCGTTTTGTTCTCGCGCCGCTCGCTCCGCTGTGGAGGGTTACTCTTTGGTTGTGGAATTGGCGAAGCCCGGGATTGCGCCGATTCCGCAAATCACATCATTTCATCCCTGCAACCTCGGTTCGTCCGGACTAATCCTTCCGACGCGAGCACAGGTACAGGCGCGTACCGGCCTGCCTCATGCGTATCAGCATATTCCAACGTAAGGTCGAGACGGCATGCCCTTGCTCGAAGGCATCATCGATTCACGAAATAATCCGCTCGCGGTCGTCGAAGACATCGCGGCATCGAACGACCTCGCCTTCGAGCGTTCCGGCGAGGATGAAATCACCATCGTCGCCAAGGGCCAGTGGACCGACTACACGCTGTCGTTCACTTGGATGAACGAGATCGAAGCGCTGCATCTGGCCTGCGCGTTCGACATGAAAGTGCCGGCGGCACGGCGTAACGAAACGCTGCGGCTGATCGCGGCGATCAACGAACAGCTCTGGGTCGGACATTTCGACGTGTGGAATCACACCGGCACCGTGATGTATCGCCAGGCGCTGGTTCTGCCGGGCGGACTGGCCGCCACCGAAGCGCAGTGCGAGACTATGCTGATCAGCGCGATCCACGCCTGCGAGCGTTACTACCCGGCGATCCAGTTCACGGTGTGGGCCGGCAAGACTGCCGCCGAAGCGATGAGCGCGGCGATGTTCGACACTCAAGGCGAGGCGTGAGCCAAGCGCCGCGCATCGTCGTTCGCGACGGCGCCTCCGAGCTCGACCGCGCCGCGATCCTGCGCGCGCTGATCACCCACAACGAAAAGGCCGGCGGACCATCGGGCTTTCAGCAAGTCTGCCTCGTGGTCGAAGACCCTGACACCGGCGAGACCACCGGCGGCCTGTGGGGCCGGATCATCTACGACTGGCTGTTCGTCGAATTCCTTGCCGTTCCGGAGACGGCGCGTCGCAGCGGGCTCGGCACCGAGCTGCTGAGCCGCGCCGAGCAGATCGCCAAGGACCGCGGCTGCGCCGGGGTGTGGCTCGATACCTATCAGTTTCAGGCGCCGGACTTCTACCGCAAGCACGGCTATCAGGAGTTCGGCCGCATCGCCGATCACCCGCGCGGATCGCAGCGCCTGTTCTTCATGAAGACCTTCTGATCGCTGCGCGCGGGGCACAGCGCTTGTGACCCCTTCGAGCATCCAATAAAACCCGGCTAGAACACGCCGCCGTCGCGGCGCGGATGGATGTTTGCGATGACCAGCTCTGCTCAATCTCCCCTGCAACAGCTCGGCGGCACGGTGGTTCTCGCCGGCGCCGGCAAGATGGGCGGCGCACTGCTCACCGGCTGGCTGGCGCAGGGGCTGGACGGCGGCGACGTCGTGGTGATCGAGCCGCATCCGACCGACGACATCGCCGCGCTGAGCGCCCGTGGCATCCGCCTCAATGCCTCTGCCAGCGACGTCGGCGCGGTCTCGACGCTGGTGGTCGCGGTGAAGCCGCAGATGTTCGCCGAAGCCGCCGCCGCGCTGCGCGGCTATGTCAGCCCCTCGACCCTGGTGGTGTCGATCATGGCCGGCAAGCCGATCGCGGCGCTCTCCGAGCAGCTCGGCGGCCACGTCGTCCGCGCGATGCCGAATACGCCGGCCGCGATCGGCCGCGGCATCACCGTCGCGGTCGCGGCCTCTAGCGTCACCCCCGCGCAGCGCGGCATTGCCGATGCGCTGCTGCGCGCCACCGGCGGCGTCGAATGGGTCGACGACGAAGCCCTGATCGATGCCGTAACGGCGGTGTCCGGCTCGGGCCCGGCCTACGTGTTCCTGCTCGCCGAAGAACTCGCGCGCGCCGGCGTCGAAGCCGGCCTGCCCGAAGCCCTCGCCATGACGCTTGCCCGCGCCACCGTCGCCGGCTCCGGCGAACTGCTGCACCGCTCCGACCTCGATGCCGCCACGCTGCGCAAGAACGTCACCTCCCCCGGCGGCACCACCGCCGCCGCGCTCGAGGTGCTGATGGCGGATGATGGCTTCCGCCCGCTGCTGACCCGCGCGGTCGCCGCAGCGACCAAGCGGTCGAAGGAACTGGCGAAGTAGGCAGAATACCGACGTCATGCGCGGGCTCGACCCGCGCATCCATCGCGCGCGCAAGCGCGCCGAGATAGTGCTCTGCACATTTCACGAAGAGGATGGATCGCCGGGTCGAGCCCGGCGATGACTATCTTCGGTTGGCGGCGTCGCCCCACGCACCCACGTCATCGCCCGGCTTGACCGGGCGACCTAGTATTCCGGAGCGCCGGTTAGTTACAACAGCCGCCCTGCAATACTGGATCACCCGCATACGCGGGTGATGACGGCGGAGAGTGGGGGTTAGCGCTTCGGCCTACACCGGCACCCGCACGATCGCGCGCAGGCCGCCCATCGGGCTGTCGCCGAGGGTGATGTCGCCGCCGTGCGAGCGGGCGATGTCGCGGGCGATGGCGAGGCCGAGGCCGGTGCCGCCTTCGTCCTGGTTGCGGGCGTCGTCGAGCCGCAGGAACGGCTTGAACACCTCTTCGCGCATCGCCATCGGAATACCGGGTCCGTCGTCGTCGATCGTCACAGTGAGATAGCGATGATCGCGTGCGCCGGTGATCGCGATGGTATGAGCGTGGCGCGCGGCGT